>DASXUQ010000019.1:300000-475138 GCA_036504735.1 bacterium | reverse complement strand
CTCCATGAAACGCACAGTTGCTGTCATCGCTGCCCTCGCCGTCATTGGCCTCTTGCTTGGCGGTTGTGCTTCTCCGGAACAACGCGCCCAGAAGCTGTTTGACCAAGGGAAGTACGAAGAAGTGCTGGCAAAGTATCCGACCACTCCGGTAGCCGAGCAGGCGAAGGAGAAGGTTGCTGAGAAGCTGTTCAACGAAGGTAAGTACGACGAAGTCGTCAAGACCTACGGCCAGACGTCTTTCGGACCCAAGGCTCAGACCGCGATGGATGAGGCTGCGGCCAAGAAGATGCTCGATGCCAAGGATTTCAACGGCGTCCTTGCCAAGTATCCGAATTCCCAGGCTGCCGCTCAGGCGCGCAACGCTCTGGCAGACCAGCTCTATGCAGACAAGAAGAACTGGGACGAGCTGATCAACAAGTACCCGAATACCCCGGCAGCCATGAAGGCCAAGAACGAATTGGCGAAGGCTGACTATGACAAGATCTTGAAGATGCCGAAGAAGAAGAAAGTCACGGCGCTCCAGGACTTCGTCAAGAACCCGAAGTACGCAGGTACCCAGGCTGTTGCCGACGCTCAGGCCGAACTGGCCAAGGTCAATGCCCCCGCTCCGGCGAAGGGTGCTGCCCCGGCCCCGAAGGCTGGCAAGACCGGCGCAAAGAAGAAGTAAGAACCCGCTTTTTCGCGGTGATCTTAAACACTCCCGGTGGGTAACCACTGGGAGTGTTTTTTTATCCTCCCCTTGCCAAATGAGACGCTTTTCCGTAGATTACCCTGTGTGAATGCGGAAATGCTGCCTCCTTTGGCCGGTCCCGAAGCCCGGATTGATCTTGCTGCCCTCGCCCGAAATGCCGCGCTGATTCAGCAGAAAGTCGGCACGCGTGGAGTCCTGGCGGTGGTCAAGTGGAATGCTTATGGCCACGGCCTGATCCCCTGTTCAAAGACGCTCGATGCCGCTGGAATTACCGGCTTTGGCGTCAGTTCTCCGCAGGATGGCGTGACGCTGCGAAAAGCAGGAATCACCAAACCGATTCTGGTGATGACCGACTGGGTGGGCAAGCCTCCCCATCTCTTTTTGGACTGGGATCTTCAGGCGGCAGCAACCTCGTGGTACAAGGTGGAATACCTCGAGTCTGTCTCCCGGACCTTGGGACGCTCCATTCCCACACATATCAAGTTTGACACGGGTCTGGGACGAGTCGGCGTTCATCACAGCGAAGCCTCTGCCGCGTTGCAGAAGATCGCACGGATGAAGCACCTGCATGTGGTCGGATTGTACTCCCATCTGGCCTATGGTGGACCGCAGGACGCCGAGCAGGGCCGGCAGCAGATCGCGATCTTCGATCAGATTGTGCGGCAGGCTGCCCAGCTTGGCTTGAATCCCGACTGGATCCATATCGCCAATTCCGCCGCCGCGCTCGCGCTTCCGGATGTCCCGGGCAACCTTGTCCGCACCGGAATTGCCCTCTACGGCCAGCCTCCTTCGCCGCAAGTGCATAACCTTCTGCCTCTCGAACCCGTCATGACACTGCTGGGCCGGGTGAAGCTCGTTCGCCGCGTGAAGCGCGGACACGGCTTTCCGACGACCCACTTCTGGACCGCACCGTTGGATGGCTGGGGAGCAGAGGTCAACCTCGGCCACAGAATCAACTACGCGCGCAGCCTCGCCGGGAAGGCTCAGGTGCTGGTGCAGGGTACACGGCGGCCACTGGTGGGAGTCATTACTCCCGACACCAGTTATGTTTTTGTGGCGGGAGCCGACCGCCCCCACATCGGAGACGAGGTCGTGTTCTGGGGCCGTCAGGGCGGCGAAACGCTGTTTCTTTTTGAGGTGGCACCATTAATCGGCGCGCTGGCCTACGAGCTGCCCACATGGCTCTCTGCGCGTCTTCCGCGAGTCTTTCAGACCGCCCCCGACGTTGCCTTTAGGGCGTGACAAAAGACTTGCGCCCAGCTACATTTAGCTGGGAACCCATTGTGATCAACAAAAGTATAAGAATACATTCTTGACACGGGAGTGTGAAATGATTTCAGGCCAGTTGAACAGGAGACGGCTGAACGTGATAAAGACCACAGTAGTTTTGTTGGCCTTGGCAATGACCGTAACTATCGGATGCAGTTCTGCGCCGAAGACACCCAAGAACGCCAATATGCTGAACTTCAGCGTCAGTGACATTAATGATCGCCCAATAGACATGCGGCAGTATCTGGGCAAGGTCGTCATTGTGGACATCTGGGATACGTGGTGTGGTCCGTGCAAGATGGAGATTCCGCATTTTGTGGACCTGTACTCGCGCTACAAGGGCAAAGGTCTGGAGATAGTCGGACTGGCGCTGGCCCGGCAGGGCAAGGATGCCGTCAAGCAGTTTACCACTCAGAATGGCGTGAACTACACCAGCGCCATCTATAATGAAGAGGCGCAGAAGCTCTTCGAACCGCCGGCAGGCATTCCCACGACTTATATCATCGATCAGAATGGCAACATCGTCGAGAAGATCGTGGGTGCCCGCGACAAGGCTTACTTCGAAGGCAAGATCAAGTCGCTGCTCAAGATTTCGTAAGGCTGGCTGCTTTCGCGCGGCCACATACATTTCAGATAGAGAGGTTTCTATGGCTGACAATACCTCGACGACGAAAGTGCAACACGTCGCCGATGCCGAATTTGCGACGACCATCAAGCAGAATCCCAACGTGGTTGTGGACTGCTATGCCGACTGGTGCGCTCCCTGCAAAATGATCGCGCCCTTTATCGAGGCGCTGGCGGACGAATACTCCGGCCGCGTGACGTTCGTCAAGCTCGACGTGGATAATAATCCGCAGACCGCGATGCAGTACCGCATTCAAGGCATCCCCACGCTGCTGTTCTTCAAGAACGGCAAGCATGTGGATTCGCAAGTGGGCGCGCTGCCCAAGCCCGCTCTGAAGAAGCGCGTGGACGATTTCCTCGCGGCGTAGCGGACGTCGATTTATCCCTGTGCAAACAGCCCTCGTCATTACTGGCGAGGGCTGTTTACGTTCCATAACCGGAGATGATCGCGCGACGGGAAACTTCTCCTATCGCACTTCGACAAATTTGTCTTTCGGCGTCGAGCAAACGGGGCAGACGGTCGCGCCCAGCGAACGCACGGTCTTGCCGCACAAAGGACAGATCATGAAGGGGATGCTGGCTCCGCCCTTGTAATCGTCAAGGTTGTGGGCTGCCTGCTGATAGACGGCAAAATGCTCCGACTCCGCGCTCATCGCATAGTGAAAACAGCGCGCGGCGTCCTCGTTCTTGTCCTTGCGGGCCTGCGTGATGAAGGCGGGATACATCGTATCCTTTTCCTTCGTCTCCTGGTCAATCGCCCACTGCACATTTTCGCGTGTCGATGCCACGCCGGGAGTTACCATCTCGAGAGTCGTGGCGCCGCCCATGCCCTTGAGCAGGGCCGCGTAGTTCGCCGCGTGAACTTCTTCGGCGCGCGCAATTGCGCGGAACATGCTGGCGACCTGCTTGTAACCCTCGGCATCCGCCTTGTCCGCAAAAGCCAGATAGCGCGCGCGATCGCCATACTCTGCCTGGTACGCCGCCTCAAGATTCGTCATCGTCTTGGTGGTGCGTCCGTGCTGCGTCAGCGCGGTCGTTGCCGTCTGTTGTTTATCTTCGCTCCTGGCGGTCGATGCCATCACCAGCAGTAAAGCAACGCCGCCCCAAACGGCAAGAAATCTTACAAATCTCACGTGACACTCTCCTCCATCTGTTCTCATAACGGGTCAGGTGGCTACCGGAGCAGTGCGAGGTACAACAAGGATCTAACGATTTCCAAATTACCTAAGTTCCTAACCGAACTTGCCCAAATGTTGCCAAGCAGGAGTATTCAGTCCTGAACATTCAGGTTGAACCCTTGTCCCAAACGGTAGCTGGCAAAAATTGAATAATCAATTGCAGCCCGCATCGCTCCGTATTTTCCGGCTACAGAACAAAATGAAAAAAAGGAAAGCAATCTGCTTTCCCTTTTTCCGATCATCTGTTCTATGGTGTCAGGCGCGCTTCTTCAGTTCCTTGTCAATCCAAAGGATCGAGGACATGCGCTCATCTACCTGCTCGATCTTCGTTAGAATCTCCATCGCCTGCTCTTCCTCTTCGATCTGCTCATTAACAAACCATTGCAGCATCACCTGCGTACGGTAGTCCTTCTCCGCCAGAGCCTGCTCATAGAGGCCGTGGATCTTCGACGTAATCATACGCTCATGCTCCAGCACGGCGACAAATATCTGCTTGGGTGTTCCGAAGTCTATCGGCGGCTGATCAACGGCCTCGAGTCTCACCGGAACTCCAAGTTGCAAGAGGTAGTCGAAAAACTTCAACCCGTGCCCGCGCTCCTCGTCGGCCTGCACCCGCATCCAATGCGCGAAGCCTTTCAGATTCTGCCGGTCGCAGAAAGCGCTCATGGCCAGATACAACTGGCTGGAATATAACTCGTGCTTAATCTGGCTGTTCAAAGCCCCTATCATATTCTCGCTGATCATTCTAATTATCTCCTTGGATTTAGTTCGAATATCCCGCTCTGCTGCATAAATTGATTTTCAAATGTACACTACTTGCCCAAATAAAACAAGCGGAACACCGCCCCTGTTCCGCTTGTACCCTCGCCTTGGCGAACTACATAATATTTAATTTCACAAAGATTTCTGACCCTCCGGCAATTCCTGACCAACTGACCCATGCGTTAGAGGCGCAACGCGGGAAAAACGTTCGGAAAGAACCCATCACATGAGCCCGCAGGCTTGGGTAAAGCCCAGTGAACACGTTGGTTCAATCGACAAGTCAGCAGGGGAAAGACGAAGAGCCCGGCTTGACATTGTTGGCGTCAGCGTCTATATTACCAACGTTAACCTCCTGGACGGAGTGGTTCGATCAGATTCGGTCCGGTCGCCTGAGCCTGATCATTTTCATGTGGAGAAGAATCGACGCGTATAATATAGACCGTCCCGGTGGGTGGCGCATAGGCAGGATCGTGAAAGCGGTCCTGCCTTTTTTATTCCCGAAATTCGAGGGACGTTGTCAATCTCTTCCCAAACTCTCGCATGGCAGTGGCGGGTCAGTCGTTGGCTTTTTTCTTGAGTTTCGAGTAAGGATTGAGTATCTTCCACTATGCACCCTGCGACACCCGCACAGAAAACCTTCGCCCACGGCTTTCCTCCCGCTCTGGAAGAACTCCGTACGCTGCCCGACTTTGTCGAGCCCGATCTGGTGCTCGGCCTTTACGGGTTGCTGCGTGCCGCCGGCGTGAGTATCATCTATTGCGAAGCAGATGTACTCTCGGGCAATGCGGCGCAGTTCATCTACAGCCGCGAGCATCCGGAGTGTGCGCAACTATCGTTTGTCGCGCCCGTCGAGACTCTGTTCCGCGCCCTGGATATGACGTGGAAGGAAGTGACTCCTTCCGGATCATCCGCCGCCTTTGCCGTGATCCGCGATTGGATTGCTCAAGGCCGCCTGACTCTGGCGCGTTTCAAAGAACCGATTCTGATCTACGGCTTCGCGCAAGCCGACTCTCATTGCTGTCTGCTCGGCGCCAGGCCGCGCGCGCGTCTGCAGGAAGAGATGATCTCTCAGGCGGACTGCGACCGCAAGTATTGGCGCTATCCGCTGGATGAAGGAAATGTGCTGATCTGTGTGGATGAAGCGCCGCGCCAGATCGACAATCTCACCAGCCTTGCCTGCACAGCGGCGCGCCGCGCCGTCCGGCTGTGGCATATGGCCAATCTGGCAGGGTGCTCCATCGGGGATCATGCTTACCGCCGCCTTACGGCGGACGTGGCCGATTCGGATGTGGACTTTACCAGCGAGCGCACATCGGCGTGGATGGGAGCCGCACTGTGGAAGCAGTGGACCGCTCGCGCCAGTTCACAACAGTTTTTCAAACGGGTTGCGCCCCGCTTCGGCGGGAAGGACCGCGGCGCCGTAGAAAAGGCTGCATTCTGCTATGAGCAATGTGTGGAGAGCTGGAAGCACTGGGCGCAGTATCTCGGTCCCACGTGGAGCCACAACCGCCACGGATTCATCCCCTCGTACCCGGACGATTTCGTGGCCCGCTGGCGTAATCCGGAATTGCGCGCCAAAGGCTCGCACTGGATCGAAGAGGCCCGCGGTTGGGAAGAGAAAGCGATCGGAGAACTGACAAAGATCCTGCGGTAGCCGGAAAACTTGCTGCGGCACGGGCCAGACGGCTCAAGAAGGGCGCACACCCCTGAGCATCTGACCCGACCGCGTCACAAGAGTCTCGCCGCGAAGGCGGCGAACCATCCGCGCTCGAGACGCAGATGGATTTACTTGAGAAAGGCGGCCTAAGCCGCCTTTCCCTTTGGCAAAAGCAAAAACACACGTAGAGAAGTTGTCCGAGACGTAAATTGCGTGAAAGGAGAGGATCCTTTTAAGACGGGTTACTAAGGTCGGAACTTACTGGTGCGGAAGAGCGACGTCGCCTGAACCGAACGTGCTGACTCCCCTGATGTTCCTGAGGTGCGGTGTGTTTTTGCTCGCTATCCGATACCCGAAAGGTGTCTAAGTTGATGCCGAAGGCGCGAATCTTGTAATGAAGGTTGCGGCGGCCGATGCCAAGGTGCTGCGCCGCGTCGGATACGTTTCCGCGGTGCAGCCGCAGCGCGCTTGTAATCACGCGTATTTCATAGTCGTCCCGCGCCTGCTGAAATTTCTGGCTCTTCGGACTGGCGGGCGGCCGCGCGCTCTGTTCGGGCGGAATTTCCGGCAGGCTGTCCTCTTCGGCTGTGCTGATGGGAAGAGTGCCTAAGCCGCTGGCGGAGAATTCCGAGACCAGAATCACGATGTCGCAAAGATTCAGAATTCGTTCCACGGTCTCCGCACGCTCATCGCGCAGGAAGAAGACCGGAGCCACAAAGTGGCGCGCGCGGAAGAAGGGAATGAAGTCTTGCCAGTTCCGGTCCTCCTCGCCCAAGGCCACAAACATGGCGCGAAGCGAGATCCGCTTCAGTTCGCTGGCCGCCAACTGCATGTCATGGAGCACAAGGGGAGAGGTCTCGGATTCTGCCCGGCCCGCAACGCGGGATTCCCAAACGCTTCCACGGTGGCAGATCAGCAGGACTTGAGATCGGTCAGCATGACTGGAGCTGAGCGGACTGGACGTGGATTCAATGGTCATGCGCAAGCCAATAGCAGAAGCCGGAAGGGTCAAAAATGAAACGCAAGTGGAATATATCATTTTGTCAAGCGAAGTCAATGGGTCAAAAGGGTCATCGAGTTTTATAACTTCAATAATTTCCGCGACCTCCTGTTTGACATCGAAGTTGTGAAGGCATAACCGAAAAAATGGCGTGTTATATGCGGAAAAACACCAAGCCCACACCAGTTGATGTGGGCTTTATGCAAATATTATTTTCACAATTGCTAATTTAACAAGATGTTAAATTATCTCAAAAGCACCACTTTTACTGCGGAAAGTGGCCTATTATGCAGCAAACCCACATCTTTATAGAAACTCAGCGTGAGTCTTACGAATAGCGCTTCTTCAGCCGCTTGTACATGATGTAGAAGGGCAGTTCGAGAGCGACCCAGCCGTAAATCAGAAAATTGGCCGAGATCGGGAAGCGGTTGTCATACAGATAGTCCGGAATGATTGGCCGCAGATAGTTGGGCATCTCCAGCATGAACGACCACATGCCGATGGGCAGCAGGAACCGCTTCTTGGGATTGGTCAGGATGTCCACATACTCGCCCTTTATCTTGGCGACGATGGTGCTGCGCACCACCATGGAACCGATGACCACCAGAATCGACGTTTGCCAAACGTCAATGATGGCCATGCTGGTGTCATTCCAGAAGTTCTGACCGATGCCTGTCGCCTGAATGCTGGGCAGAATTCCTTTCATCATCACCGCCATATCGAGCACCAGCATCACCACAAAGGTGGATTTGCGCAGGTTTCCGGCGAGGGCCAGCACCCAGACAAACCAGAGGAACTCGAAGACGGCGACCACCAGACGAATATCCCAACCCGACAGCACATCGAAAAAGAGGCAGAGTTCGAAACCGAAGTCCAACAGTAGAGGAATAAAGAACAACGGGCCAAGGCCGCGAGCCAGAAAGATCGCGGCGAGGAAGGCAACGAGGTAGAGACCGTATGACCAGGTCAACTGCGGCAGGCCCCTTGCTTTGGATACTCCGTCCGATTCAACGTTCGGCGGTCACTGAGCGCGCGAACGACGCCGGAAACTACGAACTCACCTGCCACTCCTGTGGCCGGATGATAACCTCGATTTGAATTCTGCGCTTGCTCTTACGCAGCGCCACGATGCGTGAAGAAATCGTATTCTCCATTTTCATCACCACCGGCAGCA
Organism: bacterium; assembly: GCA_036504735.1. Lineage (NCBI taxonomy): Bacteria > bacterium. The sequence goes on along the minus strand of DASXUQ010000019.1, from coordinate 466,783 downwards.
CTTCAGTGCGCAGCATGGTGTTCAGGCTGGCCAGTTCATCCTCATCGGAAATCTGGGAGATGCGCGCCGCGCAATCGGACAGAATGCCGAGGCTCTTGCTGAGCTTCAGCACGTGGGGAATCAGATCTTGATCCGCCACATTGGCCAGTTCATCACCTTTCAACTCCGCGATGTACTGATGCAGAATGCCGTTCAACTCCGCCCCGTAGCCGATGCGGCGGATGGCCTGAAAGAGCGGCACCATGTCATCCGCTCCGAGCTTGCCGTCACGATTGGGACACAACCGGGCCGCCAGTGTGCTCTCGCTGATACCCATGTCACGCGCTACGGCGCGGATAAGGCGCTTTTCGTGCAGCCAATCGTACAACGCCTGTGTAACAGAATACGACATACCATTCCTCCCTTGCCAACCATGAGTCTCCGGACCGTCATGGCCACCTACTGTGCAGGTTCTTGCCGTGGTAGCAAGTCACTGGTTTTTAAATAGGATGCGCCATGTCCGGAAAGCAGTGCTAAGTTGTCTTTTCCACACATAGTCAATCTAAAGAACATCGTCCCGAAAATCAATAGCCAGTTATTCAAAACTGATTTTGACCAAAAAAATGTGCATATTCTGTTCTTAGAACAGAGATTACCGCATATTAACCTTTTGTGAAACAAAGGAATAGTTCGCTACTCGCCAGACCATTGAACATGTCTGATTCTGCGAACAAAATGCCTGCCCTTGTGGTGGCGACCCTCGCATCGTTCCTGACACCCTTCACAGTGTCCTCTATCACGGTAGCATTACCCTCCATCGGCAAGGATTTCGCCATTGACGCCTTGACCTTGGTCGGGTCTGCTGCTGTTTGTCTGGGGAGAATCCCGCACGGAATCGCCGGTGCTGAATGTGCGGGTCTTCCGCGGGAATGTGCCGTTTCTCTTTTCGAATATCGCGGCGCTGATTAAAAGTTTTTGGGTGCCGTGAAGACCGATTTCAGCATTTCAACTGCCCTTTGCCTCGCAGGCATACTTGTCTCGCTTGCCCGTGGCAAGGTGCGGCAGTAACAACTTATCCATAGAATTAGGAAAGCAACTCCCGTGAAGAACCTCTTCTGTGCCTCACACCTGTTCCTGATCTTTCTGATGGTTGCGTCCCCCCTCCATGCCGTGGAACCGCTGACCATAGCGGCGGCCGTGGATACCCCGCTGTATGTAAATCCGTTCGTGTACACTGTAACGGCGCCGCGCATGGAGATTCCCTTGCGCCAGAGCCCCGCGGCCACAACTGTGGTCACGGACGAGCAGCTTCAGGCCATGCCGCGCACGATTGCGGTGGATGAAGCCGTCAAGCTGGTGCCCGGTGTGCGTGTCGAAAATCAGGCCGACGGTTCGCGCGTGCATATGTCGATTCGCGGACAGGGAATCCTGACAGAGCGCGGCATTCGCGGCATCAAGATTTTGCTGGATGGTCTGCCGTTGAATGATCCGACCGGCTTTGCGCCGGATCTGTACGACGTGGACTGGGCGACGGTGCAGCGCCTGGAAGTGCTGCGCGGGCCGGCGGCGGCGCTCTACGGTGGCGGCTCATCGGGCGGCGTGGTTAACATTACCACACAGGACGGGCCGGAAAAACCGCTGGGCGGCGAGATCTACAGCAACGCGGGCTCTTACAATTTCGAAAAGGCCCTCGGACAGATCGGCGGCACCAGCGGTGATGTCAACTACCGCGTCTCCGCCTCGCGCATGCAGAGTGACGGCTACCGGGTGCACACGGCTTATCATGGCAACAACATCTATGCAAAACTCCGCTGGGATCCAACGCCCAGTGTCCGCATTACGCCCATCTTCGCATGGACCGAATATTTCAACGAGAATGCCGAAGGCCTGAATGCCTTGCAGGTGCAGCAGGATCGCCGCATGGCCAACCCCGATGCCGTGCCATTCAATGAATATCAGCTCACGCGCCGCTTCACCAATGGACTTTCCGGTGTAATCAAACTTCCGCGCCAGCAGGATATTCAGTTCAATGGCTTCTTCCGCATGAGCCTGTTCGAAGAAGCCGTGCCGTCTTCGGTGCAGCATCGCACCTTCCTGACTCCCGGCGCGTCTGTGCAGTACAACCGCCACTGCGATTTCGGCTGGGTCAAAAACCATGTGAGCCTCGGCAGCGATGTGCAGGGCCAGAATATCGCCGAGAACCGTTTCAAGAATCTGGGCCGCGCGCGGCAGGACACTCTGCTCTCCAATCAGAGCATCAACCAGAACACTATCGGCGCGTTTCTGCTGGACCGCGTGGAACTGGGGTCGCAGTGGAGTGTGAACGCGGGTCTGCGCTATGACCATATTCGCAATTCGCTGCTCGATGACAAGGCCGATGCGCAGGACCTGTCCGGCAAGGCCAACTTCGAAAAGACGACCGCCCGCTTCGGAGCGGCATTCACACCGCGCCGCGAATGGAACCTCTATGCCAACTGGGGCCAGGGTTTTCTGCCGCCGGCCACGGAAGAATTGGCCAACAATCCCGCACAGCAGGGCGGCTTCAACGCGGGACTGGCTGCGGCGACGTCACAGGGCGAGGAACTCGGTGTGCGCGGGGAAATCGGCCAGAGCGTCTACTACGACGTAACGGGTTTCCATCTGCAGACGGACAAGGACTTCGACCGCTACCGCATCTCCTCGCGTCCGCTCGAAACCTTTTACCGCAATCTCGGTTCCAGCCGCCGCTATGGTGTGGAGACATTGCTCGGCTGGTCCCCGGTCAAATCCGTGCTGGTGCAGGCCGCCTACACCTACTCCGATTTCACCTACACCAAACCCGACACCTTCAAAGGTAACCGCCTGCCCAATTCTCCAGTGCATATGACTTACGTGGACGTGGAGTGGAGACCGGTGGCGGATCTGCGGATCGGCGCGAGCAGCGAAATGCAGAGCAAGTGGACGATTGATTCGCAAAATTCGGTCTTCGTCAACGGCTACACACTCTATCATCTGCGGGCCGCCTATGGTTGGAGCATCGCCGGCATGAACCTCGAGATCGCCGCCTCGGTGCGGAACATTCTGAACACGCCGTACATCGCTTTCACCGAGCCCGATCCCGATGGCAACTCCTATCAGCCAGCCCCCCGCGCGGAGTACTTCGGCAGCCTGCGGCTGGCCTTGTAGAAAAAACATGTTATCGCATCAAAAAAGAAAAGGACGCACCGGTCAGTGCGCCCTTTTGCGTTTCGAAAAGATAAGGCAGTTTACTTCAGAAGCAGCAGTTTATGCGACGTGTTGAAGTGCGCACTCTGGAGACGGACAAAGTAGATGCCCGTTGCAAGATCTCCGGCATCCACGTTCAGGCGGTGGGTGCCCGCAGCATAATTGCCTTCGGAGAGCGATCTTACCAGCCGTCCGGTGACGTCGTAGATTCCCAGCCGCACATGTCCCGCTTCTTTCAGACTGAAGACCAGCGTGGTGCTCGGGTTGAAGGGATTGGGATAGGCGCTCAGCGAATACTCCGCAGGAAGAAGGGATTCGGTGGCCACGGCGCTGCGCTGCAGGTCGCGATGCTCTGTGCGGTTGCCGTTGGCATCCACGCTGACCAGATAATACCAGTAGGTCTGGCCGGTGGTCACGTGAGTATCTACATAGTCATAGCGGTGTCCGCCGGCCGTGTTCCCCGCGGAGGTTACACTGGTAATGCGCTCGAACGTGCCGCTCTTGTCGGTGGCGCGCAGAATTTCGAAATGGTCATTGTCGGTTTCCGAAGCGGTGGCAAAGGCCAGCCGGATTCCATCGGTGGTCGCGGTAACATCGAAAGATGAAAGTTCCACGGGAAGCGGGCCGTCGATGTAGCCGCTGCTGTCGCCCGCCATCCATCGGACCCGGTCGCTGCATGTGGGATGGTGAAGCCAGAAGGTGCCCAGCGAGCCTTCCGTCAGCCCCTGCATGGCAGTGAAGACCACCGAATCGGGATAGTTCTGCGCAACCCAGCCATGATACTGGGCCTCGTCGCTGACCGAACCCGTGGTGCCGGGGCAAAGATTGCTGAAGACCAGATGATTGACGACGCCGCTCACCTGATGTAGCGTGTAGCCCCAATCCGGCGGGCCGGACTGCTCAAGGGTGAGATAGCCGCGCGCGGGGATGGGTGTCCCCATCCCCCAAATAGTCATGTCATCGAAGAAGAAGCCCGCGTAGTTCACAGAGGCGTCGGAACCGAACGTGAAGCGGAAGATCGGCGTCTGGCCAAGCAGCACCACAATGGGGATAACGGTGTGACGCCACTGCGGGCTGAGCGAGCCCGTCCAGCACGCTTCGTCAGGAATACACGTGTTGACGCTAAGGGTGGTGCCATCATAACCATCCTGAGATGCGAAGATCATCCAACTGTTTCCGTTGTCGGTGCTCACCTTGAAGTTGCAGCCGTCGTAAGCCTGTTCGATCTGCGACCAATACCAGAACTCAATCTGTGCGTTATCGCTGACCACTTGCAGACCCAGATTCAGATCAAGCGTGCCGCACGCGTTAGCCGGATAGTTGTCGTTCAATCCGGTGCCCCACACATTCGCGCCGCTATGCGCCGTCGGACCATTCGGATTGATGACAGGACCCCATTGCCAGATCTCATTGCTGGGCACCCACTGGCCGTTGTCGATGTCAAAGGACTGCTGGTAGCTTGGATTGCCGATCGTCAGCGTAACCGTCGTAGAGCTGCTGAGAAGATCGCCCCACTTCGCGCGCACAAAGTAGGTGTAGACGCCGGGTACCGTGTTTTCGTGCGCGAAGGTCTGCACGCCATGTGCCACATGGCCGGCGAAATTAGACGGGTCCTCGCCGCCGAGGTAAATAAGAATGCTGTCCGGTATCAGCGGATTGCCGTTGGTGTCGTGATCCGGATCGGTCCAGGTCAGGGTAACATTCGGGGCGGTGTACGTCGCATGCAGATTGGTTACCGGATTGGGGAGGCTATTCTCCGCCGTGATGCGGTAGGCGGATGGATTGACGGGAACCGTTCCTGTTCCATCATAGCACAGTTGCAGGGCTGACGTGCCGGTCTGGTTCTCGATGCCGATGGTGCAACTGGTAGCATCGAAGAGATCTGCATACTGCAGCACGACCGTGCCGCTGTCGTAGAGGATGACCTGAAACGTGTTCGGTCCCCCCATGCCGTAATGGGGCACATCGACCCAACTCACGATGAAACGCTGGTTGGCCGCATCCGCATAGTAATAAATCGTTCCGGAGATGTTGGTGATGAGGTCATCCCAGAAGGCGTAAACCGCCGTGTTCGGCTCGAGCGGGTTGGGGATGGATGACTCGATATAGGAAGTCTGCGAGCTGGTAAACGACAGAAATCCGTTGGTGCAGATCCGAACTGAGTTGTAATGATGATCGTAGAACGGAAAGTTGAACCCAAGATCATAGGGTCCGAAACTCATATCGTCGCCCGTAGGGAGAATATTTCCGAAACTGGAAATGTCCACCCAGTCGTAGGTCACCGGCTGAACGATGTACTCGTCGAGCACGTGGCGCGGCGGCCTTGTTGGAGACGTGTTCCCTGCGGCCATCTGCTTGGCGCGAGCCAGAGCATTCAGAATGTCGATATGGCTTGTGGTGGTGGCGTTGATCCGCTCCGCCAAAGCCACGTCCTCAGCGGTGCGCATCACTCCGCTGGTTGCCTTCGCCTTCAGTCGGGCGATGTCCGCCTCGGAAACCGGTGTTGCGGCGTAAACCGCCACGCCGATCAGTAGCAGAGAAATTACAACCGATAGCCCTAAATGCCTCATGATCGAAGCCTCCTGGTTGAGAAAATGCCTAACATCAGCAGAACTAAGATGAAACTGCATTCTCACGACGTCTGATGCAAGTGAATGCGCCTTGTTCAAGGTAGGCCGATCTATTCAGGAAGGCAAGCAGCATTGTGTAGCTCATGAATATCATGTGGACATTTATGAGTATTCCCGCGTATACTTAGTAGCATTTGAAGGCAATAAGAATACGAAATTACAGACCTATGAGTCTTGAAACAGGTGCGCGTGAAAGGATGTTATGAACCGGACGGCGCGAATCTGACGACCGAAGGCTGTAGAACCACTTGCGAAAGAGGCAACTATTCCCGATATTTAGACATATATACCGTTTGAAAGCGGTGGGGAAACGACCGAAAAATCAGGAGCTTATATCATGGTGCGTGTGGAATCCACACCCGAATTTGTCCAGACCGTCTATCGGAAGTCTGCTGAACGTATTGCCGCTGCGCGTGCGCGTCTCGGACGGCCCTTGTCCTATGCCGAAAAGCTGATCTTTGGGCACCTCGATGACCTCTCGGGAGACATTACGCCGGGCAAGGCTTACATTAGCCTGAGGCCGGATCGCGTGGCCATGCAGGATGCCACCGCACAGATGGCGCTCTTGCAATTCATGTCCGCCGGACTCAAGCAGGCCGCCGTGCCCTCGACCGTGCACTGTGATCACCTGATTCTGGCGCGGGAAGGCTCGGCCAAGGATCTGCCCAACGCCATGAACATGAATCAGGAAGTGTATGATTTTCTGCGCACGGTCTCGGCCAAGTTCGGCATCGGTTTCTGGAAGCCGGGCGCGGGCATTATCCATCAGGTGGTGCTCGAGCAGTATGCTTTTCCCGGCGGCATGATGATCGGCACCGATTCCCATACGCCCAACGCCGGCGGCCTTGGCATGTTTGCCTCGGGCGTCGGCGGCGCGGATGCGGTGGATGTGATGGCCGGATTGCCGTGGGAAGTGCTGATGCCCAAGCGCATCGGTGTGCGCCTCACGGGTAAGCTGCACGGCTGGACCGCACCCAAGGATGTGATCCTGGCGCTGCTCGGTATTCTCACCGTCAAGGGCGGCACCAATGCCGTCATCGAATATTTCGGACCGGGAACGGAATCCATCTCCTGCACGGGCAAGGCGACGATCACCAACATGGGCGCGGAACTTGGGGCCACCACGTCGGTCTTCCCTTATGACACGCGCATGGAAACCTACCTGCACTCCACGGATCGCGCCGCCATTGCCAACCTGGCCAATGCCAATCGCGCGCTGATTACCGCCGATCCCGAAGTGCTGGCCTCGCCGGACAAGTTCTTTGATCGCGTGGTGGAAATCGATCTGGACACGCTCGAGCCGCACGTCGTTGGGCCGCATAGCCCCGATGCCGCGCGTCCCATCTCCAAGTGGGCGGCGGATGCCAAAGCCGCGGGCTGGCCGCTGAAGTTCACCAGCGCGCTGATCGGTTCCTGCACCAACTCCTCCTACGAAGACATCACCCGCGCCGCGGACGTGGCCTCGCAGGCCGAAAAGCACGGCGCGAAGTTGAATGCACCGCTTTATGTCAGCCCGGGCAGCGAGACCGTGTTCGAGACCATCCGCCGCGACGGCCAGTTGGAAGTGCTGGAGAAAGCCGGCGCCACTGTGCTGGCCAACGCTTGCGGCCCGTGCATCGGCCAGTGGAAGCGCGACGACATCAAGGACGGCGAGAGCAATTCCATCATCTCGTCGTACAATCGCAATTTCCCCGGACGCAACGACGGCAATCCCAACACGCTTTCGTTTATCACCAGCCCCGAAATCACCGTCGCTTACGCTCTGGCCGGCACGATGGATTTCGATCCGCAGAAGGATACGCTTCCCGGCGCGAACTTCAAGCTGAATGCTCCGGCTCCCGCGCCTGAAGTTCCCACGAAAGGATTTGTAAAGGACACCACCGGCTATCTGGCACCGCCGGAAGATGCCGGTGATGTGAAGGTCTCAGTCAAGGTGGATTCGAACCGTTTGCAGGAACTGAAGGCCTTTGCCCCGTGGAACGGACAGGATTACACCAAACTGCCGCTACTCTTGAAGACCAAGGGCAAGACCACCACCGATCACATTTCCCCCGCCGGCAAGTGGCTGAAGTTCCGTGGCCATCTGGACAACATCTCCGACAACATGTTTGCCGGTGCGATCAATGCCTTCACGTCCGAAGCCGGCAAGGCCACGCATCCGCTGAGCGGCGAGAAAGGTCTGGAAGTCTCTAAGATCGCGCGTGATCTGAAATCGCAGGGTCTGCGCTGGGTCGTCGTTGGTGATGAGAACTACGGCGAAGGCTCCTCGCGTGAGCACGCCGCCATGTCCCCTCGTTATCTTGGCGGCGCAGCCGTTATCACCCGCAGTTTCGCCCGCATTCACGAGTCCAATCTGAAGAAGCAGGGCATTCTGCCCTTCACCTTCGAGAACAGTGCCGACTATGAAAAGGTGCGCGAAGGCGACCGTATTTCGATTCTCGGTCTGAAGGATCTTGCCCCCGGCAAGCCGGTGAAGATGGTGCTCACGCATACCGATGGCCGCACCGAGGAGGTGATGCTGAAGCAGTCTCTGAATCAGGAGCAGATCGAGTGGTTCCGCGAAGGCGGCGCTCTCAATGCCATGCGCAAGAAGATGACCGCCTAAAGGACGTCATCGTCAAGCAATATGTAGACGGGGAAGGCTTTGCGGCCTTCCCCGTCTTTTTTGTGGAACACTCCCGCTTCCACGAGGTTTAACCAGAAACGACATCCCCTCGCTGCAGGAGTCATTCATGACCCGTTGGATCTGCTCTGCCGTCCTCATGGCATCCGTTTTCGCCTTTGCCGCACCCGCCGATGACTTGACTTCTACGCCCGCCGGCAAGCGGGTGCTGGCCTACATCACCGCCTTCAATTCCGGCGACGAGGCGGCGATGCGCGCGTTCTATACAGAGAACATTCCCGATTCTCTGTTGGCTGTGCGCAGCGTGGATGATCGCATGCAGGTTTACAGGCGGATGCACGGCGATATTGGACACATGGACCTCGAACGCGTGCTGAAGAATGGCGACGCACAGGTCTCTGTGCTGATCAAGGGCCAGTCCGGCAAGCGTTTCCGGGTGGATTTTCCTACGGAATCCGTTGCGCCCCACAAGATCCTCGGTATTCGGTTGATGCCTGCCGAAGAGTCTGAGCCGCAAGAGGCGGCCAATCAGCCTCCGTTGCCCGAGCAGGCGGCGCTGGACTCCATTTCCGCCATGCTGCAACGGCAGACCGCCGCCGATGCCTTTTCCGGTGTGGTGCTCATTGCGCGGCGCGGTGAACCTCTGCTGCGCAAAGCCTACGGGCTTGCCGACCGCGAGCACAATGTGCCCAATACTCCCGATACCAAATTCAATCTCGGTTCCATCGGCAAGTCCTTTACGCAGGCGGCTATCCAGCGTCTGATTGCCGACGGCAAGCTTTCCGCTTCGGACACCCTTGGCAAGTTCCTTCCCGATTATCCCAATGCCGATGCGCGCCGCAAAGTCACCGTGCAGCACCTGCTTGATCATCGCGGAGGCATCAGTGACTTTTTCGGTGAAGAGTATGTGAACACTCCACGTGACAGGATTCGCAGCTTGCAGGACTATTTGCCGCTGTTTGAGCACAAGCCGCTGGAGTTCGAGCCGGGCACACAGGAACAATATTCCAACGGCGGCTATGTGCTGCTGGGGCTGATCATCGAGAAGGTCAGCGGCAAGAACTATTTTGATTTCGTCAAGCAGACCGTTTTCGATCCGTCGGGAATGAAGGACTCCGGTTGGTATTTCAGTGATGAAATCGTGCCCAACCGCGCCGTTGGCTACACGCACCGCTGGAATTCGCTGCGCGAGGAAGACTCTCCCGAACTGCGCAGCAATATTCTTGCGCAACCCGGTCGGGGAAGCAGTGCAGGCGGCGGCTACTCCACAGCCGATGACCTGCTGAAATACGCCATGGCCACCGGTTCGGGTAAAGTGCTGAGCAGAGACGGTGGGCAAATGGGAATCGCCGGCGGTTCTCCGGGCTGCAATGCCGTGCTGGAGAGTGCGCTTCCCGGCGGCTATACGGCAATCATCCTCTGCAACCTCGATCCCCCCGTCGCCGAGCAAACCGCCCGCCAGATCCGCAACTACCTGAACCGGATCAAAGCATAAGTAGTGAGCGCGCGGGGTAAGGACACCCCGCGCGGCGTGTCATGGTACAACACAACAGGAACCCCGGCTCTTTCGAGTCGGGGTTCTTCAATTTGGGGAATTGGGACCGCGCGGTACTCCGCGCTGTCCCCCCGCCGAAGGCGGACTTGGGTGCAGGGGTCACCCCTGCTCACGGTTCGTTCAGCGCCAGATGGTCCACCATAAATTTCCACATGGCATTGTAGGCTTTAAGCTTGTTCTCGCGTTTGCGCAGACCGTGGCCCTCGTCTTCGAAAATCATGTACTCCACCTGCTTGCCGTTCTTACGTGCCGCGGCGACAATCTGATCCGACTCAGCCACCTTCACACGCGGATCATTGCGCCCCTGCACAATCAGCAGTGGCCGCTGAATGCGGTCGGCAAAGAACAGCGGTGACTGGCGGTACATGCGCGCACTGTCGGCAGGCATGGCCGGGTTGCCGATCTCCTTGTGGAAATATTCGACAAATGGCTGCCAGTAGGGCGGGATAGAGGCCAGCAGAGTAAATAGATTGGACGGTCCCACCCAATCGAGCCCCAGCGCAAATTCGGTAGGTGTGAAGGTTAGGGCTGCCAGCACCATGTAGCCGCCGTAAGAACCGCCCCAGATCACCGTCTTGCTCGTGTCCGCCTGAGGCACCGAGGCCAGATACTTCTTCAGATAGACCACATCCTGCAACGGATCCTCGCCCCACTTGCCGTCATCGGCAAGATAATACGATTTGCCATAGCCTGTGGAGCCGCGCACATTCGGCGCGGCCACAATGAACCCGCGGCTTACCAGGAACTGCGTCCACGGATTGTAGCCGGGAGTCTCCTGCGCCATCGGTCCGCCGTGAATGTCCAATACAATCGGCAGCCTTCTTCCGGGATACGGGTTCCTCGGCAGATAGAGCCACGCGGGAATCATCTTGCCGTCGAAGGACGGATAATGAATCAACTTGGATTCCACCAGCATTTCGCTGGTTAGCTGGCTGTTGTCGAACAGGTTCGTCAGCTTGGTCAGCTCGTGGCTCTCGACATTGAACAGATATTGATCGCCCGGAATGCTGTCCGCATCCACCACAATCCGCAAATACTTTTCGCTGCGGCTGAATCCGGCGGGAATAATCTCGGCAGGAGGCAGCGGCGGAAGCTTGAACTCTTCACCGGTCTTTGCATTGACGATGCTGACCTTGGTCAGTCCGTCCTCATTGATGGACGTGAAGTAATAGGTGCCCTTGAAGCTGAAGCCCGCGCCGGTGACATCCCAGTTCGGTGACCATTCGGTTTTCCACTGGCCCGTTGTGGTGTTGTAGGTCACAAGATGCGTGAACTCCGAACCCTTGTCCGTCAGGATGTAATAGACGCCTCCGTCCGGCGAGAAATCCGAGAAATTGTAGTTCCCTTCGCCGTCTTTCTGCGTGACAATGGGCTTCATCTCCTTGGAGGCGACGTCATACGTGTACAGATTGGAGGCTGTTGCCGAAATGAACTCATTCAGAATGAGTATCTTGTCATCCGGCGAAATCGCGTCCACGCTGAGGCTGGTGTTGTTCTCGAATACCGTGTCGCGCGTCATGGTCTCCACATCGAGGCGGTAGGTATCCATGAAACGGTCGTCGCGCTGGTTGGTGTTGTAGTAGAGAAATCTGCCGTTCTTCGACCAGCCGATGAATGTCGCCCGTTTGCCTTCCCATGGCGTCAGATCTTCATACGTGCCGCCGTCGGGCGTCGTGCGGTAGATGTGGAAGTTCTCGTCCCCGCCCTTGTCCATCATGAAGAAGATCAGATCCTGCCGCGTCGGCGACCACGTAATGGCGGTGACGGCGTCGTTGGTCTCCACCAGACGGCGCCACGCGCCGCCGGCAACCGGCATGATGTACGGCTGCCAGAGCCCGGTCTTGTCGGAGACGAAAGCCAACTGGGTCTCATTGGGGGAAAAAGAAAGACTGCCCACGTGGTAGGTCTTGAAGAACTCCTCCATGGGCAGATCGGCGGCGGATTTGGCGTAACTGGTCATGTTCATAAGCGCGACGATAATAAGCAGGGCATAACGGCTACAGTTCATAATGGATTTGTCTCGTGTGCGGCTGGCGGTCACTCGTGGCGCAGGGCTTCAATCGGGTCCAGTCGGGCGGCGCGAATGGCGGGCCACATGCCGAAGCCAACGCCGACAAAGGAACAGAACAGGATCGCCAGAAACACCGACCAGATGGGCACCGGCGCCGGGTACTTGAGTTGTGCGTTCACGGCCACAGCAAGCAGGTAGCCCAGCAGGATGCCGATGGCCCCGCCCACCTCCGAGAGCATTACCGATTCGATCAGGAACTGGCGCAGAATCGACGTCTTGGTTCCGCCCACGGCCTTGCGCAAACCGATCTCCCGCGTGCGTTCGGTTACCGACACCAGCATGATGTTCATAATACCGATGCCCGCCACCAGCAGCGAAATCGCGCAGATGCCGAAAGCCGCGTAGCCGATCCAACCTGTCAGATTGTTGAACGATTCCTGCAGCATGTCGGGCGTAAAGAACGCGAAATTGTTCGGCTGGCCGGGCTTCAGGCCGCGCTCCACCCGCATGCACTCGGTCACTTCCTGAATGGCTTCGTCGTACAGTTCCGCCGACCACGATTGAACGGTGAGGTTCACGCTGCGCTCGCCCCAAACGCCGTACTTACCGAAGATGCGCATAAAGGTGCTCAGCGGAATCCAGCTCTGGTTGTCGTGGCTCTCGCCGAGCAGAGAGCCGCGCTTTTCGAACACGCCGATGACCTCGAACTGTTCCGCGCCGATCCGCACCATCTGACCCAGCGGATTGACATTCTCGAACAGCGCGTGGCGCACGTCTTCGCCGAGGACGATGACCCGCCGCGAGGAGTTGATATCCTGTTCGGTAACCGGGCGGCCCTGCACCACATACATGCCGTTATTGTCGCCGAACTCCACCGAACCGCCTGCGATGGCCATGTTGGCGTTGGTCTCCAGACCGCCGCGGCGGATCTGCTGGCCAAACTCCCACACTTCCACACCCACGCGCCGCACCGCCGGACAGCGCTCGCGGATGGCATCGGCATACCTGGCTTCAATCGGCGGACGGCGCTTTTCGCGGCGCCAGCCGATGTGAATCCCGATGTTCGGCTCGTTCTGCTGCACCTGAAAGACGTTCACCGAAAGCTGGCTGCGCATATTGGTGTCAATGGCGTTCTTGATGCCGCCGAGCACCGTCATCATGGCAATAATGGTGGTCACGCCGATCACCACGCCGATCAGTGTCAGGAACGCGCGCATCTTGTGGGCGCGCATCGAATCCAGCGCCATCTTGGATGCGTCCCACATGGAAGCAAGAAACAGTCTGCTGAAGCGGAACATGGCTACTCCTGCCTCAAGGCTTCAATGGGGGAAAGCCGTGCGGCCTTCATCGACGGATAGAGGCCGAAGAACACTCCCACCATCGCGGAGAAGCCGATGCCGAACAGCACCACCCACCACGGCATGGATACGGGAATGTAATTGTTCATCACCTTGCCACCGGCATATGCCAGCCCGACTCCGGCCAGGCCGCCGATGGCGCAGATCACCGCCGACTCGATCAGGAATTGCCAGGCAATCATCCAGCGGTGCGCGCCCAGCGCCTTGCGCAGGCCGACCTCGCTGGTGCGTTCGGTCACCGACACCAGCATGATGTTCATAATGCCGATGCCGCCCACCAGCAGCGAAATCGCGGCAATCAGCACGCCTCCCGTGTAGATGCTGCGGGTGATGGAATTGTAGATGTTCATGATCATCGACTGGCTGTTGATGCCGAAGTCGTCGGGCTCAGTGGGACGCAGCCGGTGAATGCGCCGCATAATGCCCCGCAGTTCCCATTCGAGGTTGGCGACATCCTCGGCATTCCGCGCCTTGACCACGATATCCATGCCCGAGTTCAAATCCTCGTCCTTGCCGAAGCGTTTGACGAACGCGCCGATGGGCACCGTGACGAAATCGTCCATGTTCTGCCCAAAGAAATTGCCCATCTTGGCATGCACGCCGATCACCTGAAATTTCTGGCCGCCCACGTCGATCCGCTGCCCCAGCGGACCCTCCTTGTCGAACAGTTTTTCGGCAATGCCCGCGCCGATCACCGCCACCTGCCGCTTGCGCTTGATATCGTCCTCGTTGAAGAAGCGGCCCAGATCGATCTTGGTGGAATTGGTAATCAGGTAGTCTTCCGTGACGCCCATCACCGAGGAGCGGGAGAGACGGTTGTCGCGGAAGGCCACGCTGCGTCCGGTCTGGCCGAAGGGACTCACCGCCTCGGCCAAAGTGGATTCGCGCTTGATACGGTCGGCATACTCGGGCTTGAGGTTGGGCCGCTTGAGCATCGCCCGCCAGTTGTCGTTGAACCACGACCACTTGGACACATACAGCGTGTTCGAGCCCAGAAAGCTGAACTGGCCGGCCACGGCCTTGTTCAACCCGAGGATAATCGTCACCATCAGCACCACTGTCGTGACGCCGATGAGAATTCCCAGCGCGGTAAGCACGGCCCGCATCGCGTTCATCCGCAGCGCGCGGAACGAGATGCTGAGGCCTTCATATAAGTCAGATAGAAAACGCATGGATAGGTGACTTTCGCGGCCGCTGTTCAGCGGCTATCGTCGTGTACTACACAAAGCATTCCCGGCGTGGCGGGAATGCGGATAGGCAGAGGTTACTTCGTCGTGTCCGACTCTACCAGCCCGTCGCGCAGGCGGACAATGCGCTTGGTGTGACGCGCAATGTCTTCTTCATGCGTAACCAGCACAATGGTGTTGCCCTGATCGTGAAACTGCTGGAAGATGGCCATGATCTCTTCGCCGGTCTTGGTGTCCAGGTTTCCGGTGGGCTCATCGGCCAGAATCAGCGAAGGCTCGGTCACCACCGCGCGCGCAATCGCCACACGCTGGCGCTGACCGCCGGAGAGTTCGTTGGGCTTGTGATGCATGCGGTCTTCCAGACCCACCGCGATCAGCGCCTTGTGGGCGCGCTCGCGGCGCTCGGAGGCGCGCATGCCCGCATAAATCAGCGGCAATTCCACGTTGTGCAACGCCGATGCGCGCGGCAACAGATTGAAGGTCTGAAACACGAAGCCGATGCGGCGGTTGCGGATCACCGCCAGTTCGCCGTCGCGCAACTTGGCCACGTTGTCTCCGGCAAGAATGTAGTCTCCGGAAGACGGAGTATCGAGGCAGCCAATGAGGTTCATCAGCGTAGACTTGCCGCTGCCCGAAGGACCCATAATCGCCACGTATTCATTTTTGCCGATATCAAGATTGACCCCGCGCAGCGCGCGCACCTCTTCGGTACCCACGCGGTAGGTCTTCACGAGCTTTCGAATCTCGATTAACTGGCCGTTCTTGACGGCCACGCCGTTCTCAGTTTTCATAGGGAAGGTGGTGTTCAATCCAAGGGAAAGATGACAGACATTCAGCTTTCGGATTCCGGCGTTCAGCTCTTCTTTTTGTCCTTGCCGTTCTTGTTTCCCTTGTCCGGCTGTTTGATCTTCACCCGGTCGCCATGGGACAGGTCCTTCGCCAACACACGGTACGGCCCGCTGATGATGGTATCCCCCGGGACAACACCGTTGACGATTTCGATATAGCGGTCCGAGGAGAGGCCGGTGCGGACGGGTTTCCACACCGCCGTATCCCCGCCCAGCACAAACACGCCTTCTTCAATGGTCTGCTTGGCGGCGGACTTGGACGAATCCTGCGTGCCGGAGCGTACCTGCGCCGCCATTTCACGCGAAGACTTCGGCTGCTCCTTCTCTTTCAACTCCACCGCCTTGCCCTGCTCCTTATCGCGAACCGCCACGCATTGCAGCGATACCGACATCACGCTGTCCCGGGCATCGGTGGCAATATCCACGGTCGCTGACATGCCCGGACGAATCCCCTTGATGCTATCCACAATGGCCACTTTCACATCGAAGTTCTTCCCCTGGTCCGCGCTGGCCGTTACTCCCGCCTTGGCGGCGGACTGGGAAATCTCTGCGACGCGACCGCGGAAGGTTGTGTCCGGAAAAGCATCAATCTGCACCCCGGCGGAATCTCCCACCTTGACGCCCACGATGTCATTTTCGTCCACCTGAGCCTTAACTTCCATGCGGGACAGATCCGCCACCA
The DNA here is from genome assembly GCA_036504735.1 of bacterium. Classification (NCBI taxonomy): domain Bacteria; species bacterium. The sequence continues at coordinate 450,706 of DASXUQ010000019.1, read as the reverse complement.
CCATGATCACATCTTCCTGAAACTGTGAGCCGAGGGTTAACTCTCCGACTTCCTTGTTCAGGCGGGAGACCGTGCCGGTCATCGGCGCGGCAATCCGTGTCTTGGAAAGATTTTCCCGAGCCTGCTTCTCCTGGGCAATCGCCTGCTCAAGTTGCCCGGCATAGAGTTCCGATGCGGCAATGGCTGCGTCCAGGTCCGCCTGTGACGCCATGCCTTTGCCCACCAAGCCCCTTATACGTTTCAGATCGGCATCTGCCTTGTCTTTCTGTCCCTTGGCTGAGCGCAAACCGGACGTCGCCGATTCCAGAGCCGCGACGTAAAGCTGCGGGTCCAGTTCGACCAAGTGCTGCCCGCGTTCAACTCTATCTCCTTCTTTCACAGTCAGTTCGGTAATGCGACCGGGAATCTCTGCCGAGACCTTGACTTGGTCCACCGGCTCAACTTCGCCTGTGGCCGCAACGGTGGCCACAAGGTGTCGCACGGCGGGAATCTCGACGGTCACTTCGGTTCGGGTGTCTTTCTTGCTGGATTTATAGATCAAAAACCCGGTGGTGCCGACCGCAAGCACGATAATGATGATCCAGATGTTTTTCTTCATGGATGGGATATGAGAATTGAAGAGATATTACGGAATTTGAATGGGACCGGAAAAAATCAGCGGCCCCTACAGCGAAGGCGTCCTTTGCGAGGTTCTGCTCATGGGAGGGCTCGACGCTGAGGAATGTTGCACACTGTAGACACCCCGGGGCCTCCACAGTCACATGCTATGGCAACCAAACCCCCGAAAGTGGGTTTGGAGAAACCAACGGGGAGTTGGTACTACCCTTGCAACAAAGATAAGGGATTGGAAGGAATTTACAAACCGATTGAAGCCACAACCATGTCCACGAAGCAGACTACTCACCTCGAACTCGTAGAGCCGCTGCAAAGTTTTCTCGAGAATCTTACGCAAGAGCTTACAGAACAGAAGTTTGTGCCGGCCATGCGGGACGAACTGAAGCGGCTTTTGACCGCTTTGGAGAGTTTACAGCAATCCGAGGACTCCTTGCAGCAGATTGCGCGTGGAGTCGAACGGTTGCGCGAGGTGTTCGCTCCTGCCGGGACGAGACTGCTCGAAGGGGTCAAAGATCTCGAATCGGTCATGCGCGCCAACGCCGACCAGCTACGGGAACGCGCCGGCGGAGTCCTGAATAATCTGCTGGAGACCCACGGGCAGATCGAGACCGCGCTGCGCAGTGAAGCGGGGCTGCTTCAGGAACAGACCGCGGCCAGCCGTGAGGCATTGGCCCGAACCGTGGCCGAGGTCGAGTCGCGGCTCACCGGTCTGTCCTCCCACGTCGATACTCTCTGCCGGAAGCTCGATCAGGAGGCTTCCGCACTGATGGCCTCCGCACCAGTCTCTCCAGACTCTGCTCCGCGTGCGCCGCAAACCGTCGCCGCACCCGGCGCCGAGGCTCCCGCCGAACTGAGAGAGTTGATTGCGCGCAGTGAGCGGACCATCGTCGAAGTGCTGGAAACCTATCGCAGCGGAATCACGGCGGCGCTCAAGCAGGGGAGAAGCGACGATCAAGAACGGCTGACGCGACTGGATCAGCGCATCAGTGACGCCCTCTCCACCGTCGGGCCGCGCATGCAGGAGGAATTGGAAACGGCGGTGGCCAGACTGCGGGACCAGATTCAAACCCTGATTCTGGCGGAGGTGGAAACCCGTGCCGTGCGGTCTGCGGCGACCAGCGAGCCTTCGGCGTTAGCCGCCCCGGCGGCAGATATCGGCGCGGCGCTGACGGCAAGCGAAACCCGCATCCTGCGGGAGATTGCCGCGCTGCAAAAGAGTCCCAAAAGCGAGATCAGCGGCGAGCGGATTCTGAAGGAACTGGCGCAGGGCTTTGAAGACGTCGCCCGCAAGTATGCCTCACAGGCCGACGAAGACCGGCAGGCGGTGCAGGAGTCGGTGACGACCTTGCAGCGGATGATGACACAGTCCCGGGAGAGCGAGCATCAGATCCGCGATGAACTGTCCGTCGCCAATGTGAACCTCGATTCGCTGGTCAAAAGCCACCGCGAGTTCCAGCACGGAGTCGAAGAAAACCTGCGCGGCACCCTGTCGCGGCTGGATGCCCAGTCCAAAATTCTCGATCAGAAAACCGAAGAGGACCGGCGGCTGCTGGCCGATCTGGCTGCGGCCATGTCGCGGGCCGAGCAGGCGGCCACGACGGCGACGGAACTTGCTCTCAGCGACAGCCGTACCCACCGGGAGCGGATCGACGCCGCGCTGAAGGATTTGCGCGAACGCATCGACCGCGGCCAAACCTCCGACAGCGAGCGCGTGCAGGATACCCTGCGGCGTGTCGCGGAAGCGTGGACGGAAGCACTGGAAACCCTGCGGGATTTCATCCAGAAGACGATCAGCAGCCGTACCGATGCCATCACCAGCCGCCTCGAAGGCCTGGAGACGCGTTTGGCCGAGAGTGGCCAGACCAGCGGCAACACCCAGCGGGACGTGCAGACGGAAATCCGGCGGCTGTCGGCCATGATGGATGAACGCATTGCCGCGCTGAACGGCATGTCGCAGGCGTCCACCTCCGGCATCGAGGGTGACGTGAAGGCGATGTCCGAGGATGTCGCGGCGGTGCGCACCAAGCAGGAGCAGACGCTGACCACGCTGCGGGACGTCATCCGCACCAATTACGACGAGAATGCGGCGCGCCTCAAAGAGATCATCGAATCGGCGGCGGACAGCTTTATCAAGCAGACCGCCATTGTGCCGCAGGCGCTGGACCGCTATGCCCACCTGATTCAATCCCTGCATCAGGGGGATCAGCTTGCCCTGCAGGGCATTGCCAGTGATACTCAGAATGTACTGGCCCTGTCCACCGAGAAATTCGATATGATCCTGGCGGACAACGCCGCCATGAAGAAGTTCTTCCCCCTGCTGGATAAGAAACTCGAAAAGCAGGTGACGGAATTGGAGATGGTGCGCAAGAGTCAAACTCGTGAGGACAAGGAGTTCTCGGAGATCAAGGGCACCATTGTCCTGAACCGCGAATGGCAGGAGGAGCAGAATAAGGATCTGAAGGGCGAGATTCAACGCACGCGCACCGCCTCTGATGAAGGCTTTGAAGGCTTTCGGAGCGACATGGCGCAGTTAAAGTCGGCCCTGCGCGCGGTCACCGAGGAGAATCTTCCCGCCGTGCGCCGAGAATTAAACGCCCTGCTGGCCTCAAAGTTCGAATTTATCGAAAATACTCTGCGCGACCGCCAGGATGCCCTGCGCAAAGAGATCATGGACCATCTGTCCACGGGCCGCAATGCCCACATGAAAACTCACTGGATACTGGCCGGAGCAGTGGGCTTGTCGATCCTGTTGCAGCTCGTGTTCCACTTTGCCAAGACACCGGGGGCGGGACATTGAGGCCTGCCGCACCCTTTGCCCGCACAGCCGCCTCGGCGCTGGAACTGCTGCAACATTGGGAGAAGGTCGCGCGCTCCAGCGGCTCGGCGAAGCATACCCCTTCTTTAGGGATGCTCCAGACGGCGTGCCGCCAGGCCGGATGCACCCTGCCCGAATTGGAGGCCTACGCCCGCGCAGGTGCGCATCCGCAGACCGCTTTTCTGCTGTGCGGCGGCGATGCGGCTCTGGCTACAGAGTTTGCGGCGCTCTTCGGATATGAAGCGGATTTTTGCGATGTCCCCGATTCTCCGCTGGTCTGGTCGGTCCAGAGTGGAACCACCACAAGTCTTCGCATGCACAGCGCAGGTGTGGATCAGGCTCTGACTCCTGAAGAGCTGCCACAGAAGATTTCCGCGCTCTTACCAACCGGTTCTCTTACCACGCTGGAGGAGCATCTAAATGCGGAGGCCGCGTGGCGCATCCTGTGGATCCCCCATCCGCACCGCTGCCATCGTGACGAGACGGATGCGCGGATCATCGAACCGCTGCTGTCACAGCGGGCGGCGGTGGTCCTTTCCGGCGCGCCGGATTCCTTAGTGCGCATGTTCCAGGGACTCGGCCAGAAGTTGTGGGTGGTCACCGCCGATCAACTCACCATCGAGGAGGAGCGGCAACGGCTCCTGCGTGAAGTCGGAACGCTCGGCGAGGACGGCCCGGAGCAACTCGATTTGCGTGCGGCGGCGGCGTGGGCGTGGCTTGTCCCCCGCCTGCTCGAGCAGATGGAACAGCAGAAACGCGCCTGCCTGCAACTGGCCAATCAATATGAGATCAAACTGAGTTCCTCGCGGCACCTCTTCAGCCAGTACCGCAAGAACTGGTCAGGCGGTATCCGTTCTCTGGCCGAAGCCTATGTGCAGAACCGCACCTCCGGCCAGGCATTTGCCCCGTTCTTTGATGCCGGAAAGGCTGGTCCGCAGACCTCTACCTATGTTTCCGCGCTGGGCTTAACCGGCCTCATGGCCAAACTGGATGAATTTGTGGTCGATCGCATGGCGGACTTTGTGACCGGTCTGACAGGCCTCGCCGCCAAGCTCGAACTGAAGCAGGTCAGCCTCGGTGAGGCCAAAGCCCGCTGGGTGGTGCGTACCTTGGGCAGCAAGCTTGAAGCGGCCTTGAACGAGAAACACATCTTCCCCTCCGACGGCGGCAAGCGTGGCGGCCTGGTGGGAAACCTCACCGGACGTAAGCAGGCCGTGCTCGATGACCGCAAGGGCCAGGTCCTCAAGGCAGCCCGCCTGACGGTGCAACTGATCGAGAACGAGTTTAACACGTGGTCGGCGGCATTGACCTCGACCGTCGAAAATGGTATTGCTCTGCAACTGGCGGCAGCCTTGGCCGAAAAGGGCTACACCGATGCCGAACATGTGCGCCAAGCCGCCGAGGGTCTTGAAAAACTGGAACAACTGATACAAGGCAACCCGAACGTGGAACAAAACCACCGTGGTATTGCCCTTGAATGGCTCGGAGCCTTGGCCGCCCATCCGCAGCTTTCACGGTACCAGCCCGCAATGGAGGGCCGGGCCGTATAGTATTTCCGTTTGCTTCACTTTCCCGTCCTTTACAAACCCCGCTTTCCCGCCTCCTCTTCCGAAGTGCTTGATTTTCTGCTTCATTTTGACGTTATTGGAACGTAATCCCTATTCTTGCCAAATTCCGATGACGAATAAGCTCAGGCTAATCGCGATCCTCTTAGCTCTACTGGTGATGTCCTCTGCTGCGTGGGCAGTGTTGACGCTGGCTGAGTACGATCAATGGCAGGCCTATGACGGTCTCTATATCAGCTCCATCAAGTTCGGCGGGCTCCACACTCTTACGCGGTCCGACCTGCTGAATGTGATGGCTACTGAGCCGTCATCGTGGCTGCGCCGTTTCTTTCCCTTTGGTCATCGCACCCAGTTTTATGCCGACGACTTTGCCGGGGACCTGTTCCGGGTAGAACACTTTTACAACCGGCAGGGATTTCTCCATGCCAAAGTTACCGGCACGGTAACCACCGACAACAAACGACAGAAAGCCTACTTAAAGCTCGACATTGATGAAGGGCCGCCGCTGATTCTCACCCATTGGGATATGGTGCGGGGCAGCGACAGCGCGGCATATGTCGACTCCGCACGCTGGTCCAAGGCGATAGTCATCAAGCCGGGCAAGCGGTTGACGCTGCCGGACGTGCAAACTTCGGCGGACACTTTCGCGTACAAGATGAAGGACTTCGGTTACGCCCGGGCGCATGTCACATATCAGATTGACCGGGATAGCGTGAACAATCTGGCCCACGTGACCTTCACCATTTTCCCCGGACATTATTGCCATTTAGGGACAACACGCTTTGTGGGCCTCAAGCAGTTTGCCGAGGAGTCGGCCCGTCGCGAACTGGACTATAAAGAGGGAGATCCCTATGCGGTTCACAAGCTCGAACTCACGCGGGAGCGGCTGGTCAATCTGCAGGTCTTCACCTTTGTGACCGTGCGCGCCGACACTGGTGTCCCGGGAGATGTTCTCCCGGTGACCGTACAGGTGGAAGAAGGCCGGCGCTACCATGTGAGCGGTGGTGTGGGCTACGACACCCAGCAGCGGGAACGCCTGACCGCTCAATTCCGCGACCTGAACTTCTTTGGGCGTGCCCGCCGCTTTCAGTTGGATGGAACCTATGCCCGGCTGCAGCGCACAGCGGAGATCCAGTTCTTCGTGCCCCATGAGCCTGTCCACGTAACCGACATTACGATCAACCCGAAGTGGGATTGGGAAGCGCAACCCGACCTGCACAAGGAGATTGTTTCCAACACCGTCATTTTTTCGGCAACTCCTTTGCGCTACGTGACCACGGCTGTTTCCAACGAATTCGGTACGGAACGCGTACGGGATATTGACACCACCACGCACATCGCCGCCCAAAAGATTCGCACTCAGTATCTCCGATCTGTGGAAACGGCCTCCGTCAGTTGGGACACGCGGGACAATCCCCTCTCGCCGCGCAAGGGACATCTGCTCTCGTTGACCATGTCCGAGTCGGGCCTGTTTTACGGAACCGAAGTCCGCTGGTGGCGGGTTATCGCCCAAGCCTCCGGACTGCTTCCCCGGGGAAGATTTACGGTACTGGCCGCGAGGGCAAAGTTCGGGGTAATGGGGCCGTTAGCTACGACTCCCGTGACACCGCCTGAAGAGAGCTTCCGTCTGGGCGGAGCCGGTGATGTCCGCGGATGGGTCTATCAGAAACTCGCGCCTCCTAACGGCGGAAACCTGTCCTTCAACATCACGGCGGAAGTACGTCGGAATATTCTGGGGCCTGTTGTGGCGGCGACCTTCATTGATGCCGGCAATGTCTGGACTTCGGTGAATCGCTGGCGGCTGGCCAACCTCTATCCGTCCGCCGGAGTTGGGCTCATGCTGATCACTCCGGTCGGCCCGCTTCGCGTGGACTATGCCCACCAATTGCGTAAGAATCCCTATGGTGGAGCGACGTCGGCGGTGGATCTTTCCGTGGGAGCTACGTTCTGATGCGTCGCGTGCTGCGATATCTGCTGATAGGTGTTCTGAGCATCATCGGACTGGTCGTGCTGGTGGTTGTGCTGGCTCTGACCTCTCCTGTGCAGACCTATGTCGCCAAACGCGTGCTTATCAGCGTCAACAGGAATTTGACAGGCAAACTGGCGTTCAAGAGTGTGCGCGTTACTATTAATGGCGATGTGACGCTCGAAGGCTTGCAGGTGATGGACTCTACCGGTCAGATTCTCGTGAGCCTGAACAAGCTCGATCTGTCCGTCAATCCACTGGCGCTCCGCCGCAACCGCATTTTTGTTCGCCATCTCGAAATGGACGGATTGGCCGCTGCTCTCGAATTCGATTCTACCGGCACCAATGTCCAGCGCGCGCTGGCTCCCCGCAATCCTTCTCCCAAATCCGCGCCGGCCACGGCCAAGCCCGCTCCCTGGCGTATCCGGGTTGCCGATGCCAGTATTGAAGGCTTGAAGACGTCCATCAGTAAAGGCGATACGCTGCTGTTCCAGACGGACGCCTGGTCCCTGAAGGGCGAAGCGCGCTACGTTAATGACAGCCTGAAATACGTCTTGGGCTTGCAGGTCCCCCAGCGTTTGGACCTGAATACCGACGGCACGCTGTTTCTCGGCAATCCGTTTATGCCCCTGATCGGCCACCTCTCGCTGATCGCCGATACCGGCATCGTGGCCCTGTTTCCGCTCCCCGCCAGCACGGTCGGCGCGGTGAACCTCACCCTCAGCTTTGTGTCCAGTATGGACTCGATCAAGCTGAATGCGGACATGCGCGGCAGCAAGTTTGGCCACGTGACCGTCCACGGCGCAGGAGTGTACCCGCTGAAGTCTCTGGCCATGCGCGGTGAGATGACTTTCGACAGTTTGACTCCCGGCGCCATGTGGTCGGACACCACCGGCATGATGCTCTTCGGGAATCTTCAGTTCTCCAAGCAGTCGGCAGTCAGCCCGCTTGAAGGCTGGAATGCCGCCGTCAACTTGAAGTCCAGCCGCTATGGCCGCTACCGTCTGGCTACGGCAAATCTCAAAGTACGGACTCACGATTCTACCATCACCTTGAGCGGCGAGCTGGATACCGGCGATGGCCGGGCGGAGATCACCAGCGTGATCCACGGCTTTCTGCCGGCGGACCCTACGGTGCAGACCACTATCCGGCTTGAAGCCCTCAATCTGCACAAACTGCTGCCGCAGATTCCCGATTCCCTTTTGCCGATTACCGGCATTATTGAAGCCCATGGCAACTACGTCGATCCGCAGCATGTCGATGCCGATCTGAATACCGCGCTGGGGCCGATTACTCTTGGTTCCTATACGGTCGACAGTCTGATTCTGCGCGGCACGCTACGGGGCGGGAAGACCATTCGGATCGACACACTCCGCATCCAGCGCGATGCCGTGAGGCTGGGTTTGAGTGCATCTGGCGAGATCGGCGGCGACCTGCAATACGCCGTAGCGGGAGTGATACCGGACCTGCACGCTGCCCGGCGGCTGCTGCCCAAGTCTATGAATCTGTCCGACACTCTCGGCGGTTCGCTCTCCTTCGAGGTTACCGGGTCGGCAAGTCTGGCCAAGCAGCGCCTATCCCGTCTGACGGCTGCGGGAAATTTGCGTCTGGATAGCGCCGTGTACGGTGCGGATACCGTGCAGCACTTAACGGCGCACATCGACCGTTTTGACATGGACAGCATGGCTGTGCACGGCAACGTGGCGGTGCGGGGACTGAAGGCTGCGGGGCAGGCGGCGGATTCGATCTATCTGGCGGTCAATGGTTCGCCCGACAGTTTATCCGCCGGGGTCAATCTCTGGGCGAAGGCCGATACCATACAATTGGCCGGAGCCTTCCGCCTCCGTCGCACACCGGCCCGGATGGATTTGGCTATCGATTCCTTAAGCGGGAAGTATGCCGATCTGACCTTTGCCACCGAAGGCGAGAATTCCGTGACCTTGGCCGGCAAGCGGCTGGATGTCAACGGACTGACTATTACCTCGAATGTCGGCGTCCTGCGCGCCGCGGGAACGCTGCAGCGCGGGGGGAAGGAAGACTTTACCCTCGAACTCTCCGGCCTGCGCACGGAGAGACTGGCTAAACTCTTTAAGCTGCCGGAGACAAAGAGCGTCAGCAACCTGCGCGTGCAAATCATCGGTCCTGATAATGACCTCACCGGCGACATCAATCTCATCGCCGACAGTGTGGCTATGAACGGGCAACCGCTGGCCGATGAGTTTACGCTGCATGCGGTCGTGGATGCCCGTCATGCCGTGGTGGATGGCCAGATGAACTGGCTTGGTGATACCACGCTGATCTTCAACGTGGAACTTCCCGCGCGCTTTGCAATTGACAAAGGCCTGATTGTTTCCAGAAATGAAACCATTACGGGCCGGTTGCAGTTACTTGAACAGCGGCTGGACAAATTCAACCGCTACCTGTCCAAGAGTATGCAGTTGGGCGGGCTGATTTCCGCGGATATGGCACTAAAAGGCACTATGGCCAAGCCCGAGTGGGAAGGGACCTTTGCCATCCAGAAGGGCACGTACCGGGATGACCGGCAGGGTATCCGCTACAAGGACATCACGATTAACGGATCACTGGACGGCGATTCGCTGCGGCTTCCCGAATTCAACGCGACAGCCGGCGGAAAGCTGACCGGAAGTGGCTGGGCGGTGATGGCGCTTCCTTTGCCGTCTGTACTGCATCTGGATCTGGATGCCGACCGCTTTCAGGCGGTAAACAATCCGAATATGCGGGCGCGGCTTTCGGGCAAAATGACCGTGGATGGACCGTTGAACCGGCTGGACATGCACGGCAACCTTCGGCTGGATGAAGCCCTCTACCGTTTGACGGCATCGTCCACCAAGCAAGTGGAACCGATTGATGTCCGCGCGGAAATTGCTAACCTCGGCGGCGATACCACCCACCAGAATATGTTGCCGTCCACCATCTATCGGTCCATGTCGCACTCTCTGACGTTGTATATTCCCGGCAACGCCTGGGTCAGGGGGCAGGGGATGAACGTCGCGCTTTCGGGCAATCTTCAGGTCGACAAAAGTCGCGGCGATCCCATGCCCATACTGGCCGGCGAGATTGACGTCGAACGCGGCACAGTGTCCTTCTACGGCCATCAGTTTCAGGTGGAAGGCGACCAGCAGAGCTTCATCCGCTTCGAAGGTCCGCCGGACGATCCAGCCATCGACATTACCGCCACCGATCCGCGCTTGGCGGAAAATAACGTAGACATCACGGTGCGCGTGTTCGGTACGCTCAAGAAGATGCGGTTATCTCTGGCCGGAACGTCCGGAGCCGGCGGACAGGATACCCTGAGTGCCGCACAAATCGCGTCGTTGTTGTCCGGAGTAAACCTGACCGGACGGGAAATCGCCGGAGCACCCAGGGACACCACGTCTAACGCCCAAAAAGTTGAATCGGCGGCTACCGGCGCGGCTACCGGATCGCTGGCGGGCTTGATTGGCGGTGCCGCAGGCCTGGATGTGCTTGCTTTCCGTCCCGGAGGCACCGGCGGAGTGAATGGTCTGACGTCCGGATCCCTCGAAGTTGGAACATATCTTACGGAAAGGCTTTTTATCCAAGTGGTACAGCCGATTCAAGCGATCAATGTGGGCAGCCAGGAGGTCTCAGTGGAATACCGGCTCTTCCGTTGGCTGAATTTGCGCGCTCAACAGATCGGCGCCGGAGAATCGGCTTTTGACTTGCTTATGCGGGTAGACTGGAGATAGATGGGCAGAGCTGCTGTTGTGGTTACCCTGCTGTGGATCGTTGCAGCCTATGCGGACCAATCCTATGTGGTGCGCCGCATTGACGTCATCGGCCTGCATCGCACCAAGCGCTGGGTAGTTGAGCGTGAACTCCGCTTTCAAGTGGGCGATACGGTCACGGCCAAGGATTTGCACGCCGCCAGCGACCGGCTCTCCAACCTCTCCATCTTCAACAGCGTCTCCGTGCATATCAGCAGGGGAGGCGTGGTCGCCGTGCGCGCTCCCGAACTGTGGCCACTCTGGCCCGTGCTCGGCGTGTCTTTTTCTGAAGGCAAAGTTAGTGACCTGTTCACGCGCCCGCGGGCGTTTCTTCGCCGGGCGACTCTTAGTGCAGGCGGCACCTACCTCAATACCTTCGGCACCGGTGCTCGCCTGTATGGCGTAGGCCAGATCGGCGCCACGCAGGGAATTGATCTGGAATATCACTCGCGCTGGTTCTCCCAGCATCTGCCCGTAGCCGTTCGTCTGGGATTCACCGACCTCCGGGAGAACTCCTCGGCGCCCGTTAGCTACGATTCCACCCGCTACCGCCGGGATCTGTCGGGAACCGTCGATGTCTCGACGCATGAAGGCGCTCCGTCCCGCGTCGGGCTGAAACTAAAGTACCGTGATCTGCGCGTGCAAACTACGGCTACGGGTGGCGGATCCTTCGACCTTCTGCGGCGCTACCAGACCATGTGGTTTTCACCTTATGTCATTCTGGATCGCCGCGACCTCGAGTGGTTTCCATCGCGCGGCGCTTATGCGGAAACCCGGGTGGACCTCGTCACCGGCAACATCGGCTTTATTCGCTCGATGTACGATTACCGCGCCTATTTCCCGTTTCATTCGACAGTCCGCTCGCCCCTGATTGCCCTGCGACTTGCCGCCGGAACCTCCACCAATTCTACTCCCAAGTGGGCCCACTACTACTACAGTTTCGGCAATGCGCTGCGCGGATTCGGCGATCTGCGCAGTGAGTCCGGCACCTACATCATCGGCAATGCGGAACTGCGCTACCCGTTGGGCGACGAGACCACCTATGATGTGCCGCTGATTGGCCGCTATGGCAAGAATTGGCCGTGGGGAGTCTCCGCCTTGGCCTTCGTCGAACGCGGCGAACTGATTCTGGCCGGCAGTCGGGCCGAACGCACCGGCTTCGGCGCCGGCTTCTATTTCCGCATCCCCTATTTCGAAATTCTTGAAACCAGCGCCACCCTGCGCCCCTCCGGTCACACCTCGTTTTCGGTCAGTACCGGCGTAGCCTTCTGAACCTCCACCTTCTTTCTTCCTGTGTACAAATTCTTCCGCAAAATTGCCTTTCTGCGCGACGCTGAAGCCGTGCATGACTCCGTGCTCCATCTCTTCGAGCGCCTTCAATCCAATCCTCAGGGCCGCGTTTTCCTGCATGGCATGGCCGGACCGCCGGTGCTGCGGCCCACCACCGTCATGGGGCTGAATTTCATTCATCCTCTGGGCATTGCCGCGGGCTTTGACAAAGATGCTCGCGTGACTCCCGCTCTGCAGGAGCTGGGCTTTTCCTACGTCGAAGTCGGCACGGTGACGCCCGAACCGCAACCGGGAAATCCCAAGCCGCGCATCTGGCGGTTTCCCGAAGCCGACGCGCTGGTCAATGCGCTGGGCTTTCCGGGAGAGGGCATGCGACGAGTAGGGGAGAGGCTGCACGCCATGCGCGCTGATGGCAGCCTGCGCATTCCCGTCGGCATTAACTTCGGCAAGAATGCCACCACCCCCGTCGAGCTGGCGCTGAGTGATTACAAAAAGGTCTTCGAGCACCTGTATGATCTCGGAGACTACTTTGTGGTGAATGTCTCCTCGCCGAACACGGTGGGGCTGCGGGATCTGCAAGCGGTGGAGAAACTGCGTCCCTTGCTGGGCGAATTAGCAGAGATCAATGCCGCCGCCAAATCCAAGCCGCTGCTGGTGAAGATCGCACCCGATCTGGCCGATGAAGATGTCGTGGCCATCGGACGGCTCTCCCGTGAACTTGGCCTGGCAGGAGTGGTCGCGGGCAACACTACCATCCGGCATGATCTGGTGCCGCGCGCCGTGGCGATCACCCGCGGCGGCCTCTCCGGTGCGCCGCAGTTTCCGCGCACCAGACAGTTGTTGACATTGCTGCGCAGTGAGTTGTCCAAAGATCAGACCCTGATGGCCGCCGGAGGAATCGATTCCCCCGAGCGGCTCGAAGAATGCCTGACGCTTGGCGCAAACCTCGTACAGGTGTACACTGCATTCATCTATCACGGCCCGCGCTGCGCACGAAAAGTGCTGCTGAAGTCCTGAAACATAAAACGGGCGGGTCAATGACCCGCCCGCCGCGTCTTTAAAGGATCCGGTAGTGGATCTCAGTGCCACGGCTCATCGGCCGTCGGACCGTAGATTGACGGCACTTTGCCGCCGGCCATCCGCAGATAAATGGAAAATTGGCCGCGGTGATGGATCATGTCATGCACCATCGACCACAGCAGATCTCCCCGCCTTACCAGACCCATCTGCTTCGGCCCCACAGGGAACTCCATCTTCGCATTCCAATCAGCCTCCGACATGCCCCGCACTCCGGCGGCTACGGTAGCGTAATCCGCTTCCAGCTTGGCAACCACCTCAGGGATCGATGCGGGCGGCTTGTGAAATCCCGACCAGTCTATCTGCCCTTTGACAATTCCTCCAATCAGACCCGACTGCTCGGCCACAAAGACTCCCGCCAGTTCCACGGCGGACTTGCACAGCGGTGCGGGTTTGATGTCATCCTTGCCCGCCGGATAGGCCCTGAGCACCTTGACGGTGGTCTTGTGCTCGCGGTCCCACGTCTCGAGGAATGTCTCCCTTTCATTCATCACTACGGTCTCCCTGATTAATAGATGGCCGGTAACAAGCTGTATTGGTTTAGCCTTTTACTCTTTGCCCCATCCAAATGGTTCCGCGCCTGAACGCCTGAAGGACTCCCACATTCTAACCGTCCGTTTTCGATAATCTTCGCTGTGAAAGGATGCCTGCCCGGCATTAATTCGCGGCAGGCACGGATACGCAAAGGGCCGGCTCATGGGAGCCGGCCCTTTTTCATAATTGTCCAATCGCGAGGGATTACTTCTTCGGGGCGGGAATGCGGCCCGTCTGAATCAGCAGCTTCTCCATCTGGTCTACCAGTTCGCCCAGCTTCTTCATGGTCATTTCAATCGGCGCGGGCTTGCTCATATCCACACCGGCGTCGCGCAGCAGATCCAGCGGGTACTTGGACGAACCGCTGGAGAGGAAATGCAGATACGCGTCGCGCGCGCCCTTCACGTTGCCCAGCACTCTCTGTGAGAGCGCCTGCGAGGCGGCATAAGACGTCGCATACTTGTAGACGTAGAAGTTGCGGTAGAAATGCGGGATGCGAATCCAGGTGTAGGCGTACTCTTCATCCCAGGATACGTCCGGACCATAGTAGGACTGAATCGTCTCCTTGTACATCTTGGAGAGACTCTCCGCCGTAAGCGGCTGCCCCGCTTCCGCCGCCTGATGCATCTTCAGTTCGAACTCGGCGAACATCACCTGCGAAATCACGGTGCCGCGAATGTTGTCGATATACTGGTTCACCAGATACAACTTCTTGGCCGGGTCCTTCTCGTTCTTCAGCAGATAGTCCATCAGCAGCGCTTCGTTGAACGTCGACGCGACTTCGGCTACGAAAATCCGGTAATCGGAATAGATGTACGGCTGGTGGTGCATGCTCATCCACGTGTGCATGCTGTGGCCCATCTCGTGCGCCGTCGTGAACATGTCGTCGAGGGTGTTGTTGTAGTTCAACAGCATGTACGGGTGCGAGAGATAGCTTCCCGAGGAATACGCGCCGGACCGCTTGCCTTTGGTTTCATAGACGTCGATCCAGCGGCTGGCAAAGCCCTTCTCCATCGGATCCAGATATTCCTTGCCCAGCGGGGCCAGCGCCTTCTCAATCGTGGCCACGGCCTGATCGTAAGGCACCTCGATCCGCGTCTCGGGAATCAATGCGACGTTGAAGTCGTACAGATGGATGTCCGGAAGCTTCATGGCCTCACGGCGCACCTGCACGTACTTGCGCAGCGGAGCGATATTCTTGTGCACGGTCTCGATCAGGTTCAGATACACCGTGGTGTCCACGTTGTCATTGTCCAGCGACGCTTCAAGGGCGCTGTGATACTTGCGCGACGTAGAGTAGAAAATGTCCTTGGCGATATTGCCCGACATCAGCGCCGCCGCGGTATTCTGGAACTTCATATAGGTGCCGAGCATGCCCATCATCGCATCGCGGCGCACGTCGCGGCTGGGGCTTTCCAGCAGCATCTGGTAACGGCCTTCGGACAGCTTGACCTCTTTGCCGTTCTCATCCTTGACCGTGGGGAACTGAATATCCGTGTTGCGCAGCGCCGTGCTGGCGTTCACCGGGGTTACGGCCATGTTGCCCGACAGCGCAAGAATGCGCTCTTCGGCGGGGCTCAGCGTATGGGCGCGTGTGCGAAGCTGGTCATTGATGAACTGGCGATAGACGGCCAACTCCGGCTTCTCCTTGTACCACTTCTCGAAAGTGGCGTCGGGAATCGACACCAGTTCGGGCGTGAACCAGGCGGTGGCCTCGCCGATCTTGACGCCCACGCTCATGATGCGGTCCTTGAAACCGGTATACTTCTGCTGGCGCGTGTCCTGGTCATAGGACATGCTGGCGTATGATCCGGCGTTGTCCATCTTTTTGTTCAGGTCTTCGTAGACCTTGAAGAAGGACAGGAGCTGGTCGGGGGACTGGCTGATCTTGCCCTCGTAGCTCTTCAACGTCGGGATCATGCCATCGATGGCCGCAACGTCCGCTTCCCATGCTTCGTCGCTGGCATACATGTCTTTCAGATTCCACGTGTACTTTTCGGGAATCTGCGAGCGCTCTTTCAACTCTTCGGTCTGGGCGAAGACGTCCACGCCGGTGCTCATGAGAACGGGCACAAGCAATCCTCCGAGGATGATACGGGATAACTTCCTGACTAACGACGTCCGCATCTGCGGTCTCCTGTGCAAAAATCCGTGAAAAATTTGGGGCAAGTCAGACGATGGCGCACGAAGATTCAGGGTACATCATACAAAAGTGTGACGTTCCGGCATCTCCTGTCGCAGTTCATTAAGATACATTCTTTCGCGGAAATATGCAAGGGCGGGGCCGCTGTGCCTCCAGAAAACGCCCGGCGGCGAGAGCGGGTTCCGGTTTCAGTGCACCAGTTCGAGACGCACGTGGCTTTCAGCGGCAAGGTCGATGGTCTTGGGTGTAACTTTTCCGCCGCGCGCGTTGCGCAGCAGCACCACCAGCGGATGATGCGGGCGCTCGCGGTTGATCTTCATGACTGCTCCCTGCGCGCCCTCAAGCAGTTTGGAAGAACACTCGGCGATGCACACCATGGCGCCGGTGGGGAAGATGGAGATCACTTCGGCCAGCAGAGCCACCAC
Organism: bacterium; assembly: GCA_036504735.1. Lineage (NCBI taxonomy): Bacteria > bacterium. Next base: position 434,530 of record DASXUQ010000019.1, on the reverse strand, counting down.
TTCCGCATTGTAGGCGGAACGGGAATACCGCATGACGTCCCGGATGGCGCGCTCCGGATCACCGGTGGGGCCGCCGCCGGCAATGAGATTGTCATAGCTGTCGGCGACACGCACGATCTCGGCGAAGGGGAAGATGTACTTGGTCGCGTCCTGATGATCAAGCAGCGGTTTGGTGTTCTTTCCCTCCAGGCCCAGCGGGTAGCCCATGCCATCCTGCCGCTCGTGATGATGGAGGATGGTGGTCTGGGCCATAAAAAAGCGGTCGCTGCTGTGAAAGAGCAATTGCTGCCCGAAGACCGGATGCTCCTGCAGCAGCGCGTGTTCATCCTCGCTCATCTCGGACCGGGGCTTGTTCATCAGCGCGGGCAGAGCCATCTTGCCCAGGTCGTGCAGAAAGGCTCCCGTTCCCAGTTCCACCAGATCCCGCCGCGAATACTGCAGGCGGCGGCCGATAAGCAGCGCCACCAGGGCCGTGTCCACCGCGTGTTCGGTGTTGTAGCCCGTGCGGCTTTTCATCAGGGTCTGGTTCAGCACTTCGGCGCTGGAATCCATAATCTCATCCACAATCGACGCCACGTCGGCGCTCACGCGATCGACATCCACCACATTGCGGAATTCGCCGCCGCGCTGCAGCATCGAGCGGAGCTGGTCGGGCGCAATGTCCTTGCGCGTGCGCATCGTCTCGGTCATGCGGTCCAGAGTCTGGCCGTATGCCGCCGCCGCGCGGCCGCGGGACTCATCGGAGATGAGATCCTCGGGGATAATATCCTCGGTTCCTTCCTCAAAGACATAGATCGCGTTCCGGCCCGTCGCCGCCAGACGGTGCAGCACTTCGGCATCAAGGGTATAGCCGGCTCGCAGCAGGAGCTGGCCTGCTTCCGTAAAAATGGATTTGCCGAGCATCATGCCCGGCAGCAGTTCTCTCACGGGACACAGTCTCATGCTACGTCTCCCCGTTTTGCGCGACGGAACTGCACGACAACCTTCTGCGTCCGGCCAAGCCGCAAAAGCGGAAGCAGATCCACCGCGGCCGGGAGCCCGCCGGGATCGACGCCATACAAAAACCGCCGGCTCCCGTTTTCCACGACCTGTTCAAAGGCCTGGGCTACGTCGGAACTCAGCACATGGGATATATCGAGCTGCAGATAGTCGGCGGGATGCAGGCCGAACTCATTGCCCATAGACCGATTCCGGTAGCAAATTTCGCCATCGACGGACGCAACAAGGATTCCGGTGGGCAGCACATCCAGAGCATCCCGCGCAAATTCATTTTGCTCGGCGGCCAGCAGATTCTGATAGGTGCGGTGTTCCAGCACGCTTTCGAGGTCGCGGGTATAATCGGCAAGGTTCTCCGCATTGCCCGTCGCGGCGGCGTCGCGCCGTGTACCCCAGGCGCACAAAACGCTTTCCAGTGTTCCTTCGCGCGAATATTGCGGAATGGCCGTGACGTAACACAATTCGGCGTCGCCATGGGATGTCTGCAGCAGAACCGGCACGGAATCCAGTGTGCCTTCAAGGGCCAGTCGCGCCATCATCTCATCCCATCCGCCCGGAACGGTCAGCGATTCGAGAATCGATAACGACATCCCGGACTGGCGTCCCAGCAGATCTTTTGCAGCCTGGTTTTCGAATTCCACCCCGCCGTCTGGCCGGATCAGGGACACGGCAAATTGGCCGTTTCCTGAGAGAATTCGGGCTGTCGTCGCGTTGCGCATAATGGCGTCCTGAATAGTAATGACTATGGATAGTATTAATAGAAATATGCAAGTGCTACAGGGCGCAAAATCGGGACCACTTTCCAAGCCGCGAGGCATGCGACAAGGCCGGGCTAACTGGTGATATCGGACCAACTTGGGAGGGTTGGCCCGATTGTTGTCATTCTAACAAAACAGAAGAGTGACACGGGCACGATGCTTAACAGTCAAGAATATATTTATACAGAGTATAGTATGATACTATCCCGACGTGTTTGCACAGTCTCGGGATGGGCAATGTGAAAAGATTGCGTTGTAGCGCAATTGTTGCATTTAGGTAGGCTAATCATGCTTAGTTGGGAAAATTCTGACTCCATTCCGGCGACAGTTGCGCCCGTCCACACAAGCGTAACTTTTCTCGTACCTGTGTCACAGCCACCTTGACTCTCGCTTGAGGTTTTTGTAATTTGAAAAGTTTCGTGCGGCTTTAGCTAAGTAAAGTCAGGCCGCTTTGTCCGTTCGATTTCGAAAATTTACACCCGCCGAATAACAACAAGGGTTGAGCGACATGCGGATGTGGAGTTATGCACCGCGCGCTCAGGGTTACACGGAGAGGAAATCATGTTGAAGTTTCTTTGGAATCGTTTTGGGAGTGCCGCGCTGCTGATCTGTGCCGTCGTGCTCGGCTGGACCGGAGTTGCTCATTCCGATCCTCGCCTATGGGACAATGCCGTTCGTCAGGATCGGAATGGGAGAGCCATCCGCCAGGGCCATCACATCGAATGGCAAAGAGCAAGCTATCGCCGTGCAGACGGATATGTGCTCGTCGTCTGGTCCGATTGCCGCAACGGCGACCGTGATATCTACGGCCAGCTCATTTCCCCCACCGGCAACGAAATGTGGACCCATGATGGCCGGGCCATCGTCTCGTTTCCCTACAGGCAGGAAGATCCGGAGGTCACCGTGGCTTCCGATGGCAATTGGATTGTTGCCTGGATTGATTTCCGCTTTGACAGCACCGGTGACGTCTACGCTCAGAAGCTGACCGATAGCGGTACCCGCCTGTGGGCCGATACCGCTGGCGTTGTGGTGGATACCTTCATCTGCAGTACTCCCGGCTGCGGCTCAGCGGTCAGCGAAACCACGCTGCGTGCGGTCGGCGACGCCAATGGCGGCGCGATCATTGCATGGGAAGACACCCGTCGTGATCCGGCAGGTGATATCTATGCTCAGCACATCAATGCCAATGGCGTGCGGACATGGAATAACACTCCCTACCCGCCGCTTGCGGTCACCTACATTGACGGTGGCCAGAACGGCATCACCGCCGACGCCGACGGCAACGGCAACATGCTGGTGGCCTGGAAAGATGGCCGCGACGCCAGCAACCAGAACGTCTACGCCGCGAAGATTACGGCCGATGGCCAGCTCCCCTGGGGCGGCCAGAACGGTATGGTCGTGTGCAACGCAGACGGTCAGCAAAGCAGCCCGAAGCTCTGCCCGGATGGTCTCGGCGGCGCCTATGTGGCCTGGACCGACCAGCGCAATACCACCGATGACGTCTACGTTCAGCGCATCAACGGCGCCGGTGACGTGCAGTGGACGCCCAACGGCGTCCCTCTCAGCGATGCCGAGCACAATCAGGGTGAAGTGCGTGTTGCCACCAGCGCGAACGGTTTGACGCCGGATGGTCTGCTCGCCGTATGGGAAGACCAGCGCGTCAACGGCGAGCGCAAGGAAGTCTTCGCGCAGAAGATGTCACTGCAGGGGGCCGCTCAGTGGCAGGCCAACGGTCTCCGCGTCTGCGGAAATGCCGGTCAGGATTCCCTCGGACCCACCGGCGAAACCCGCGACGGTGTGCGCCTGATCTCCGATTTTCACGGCGGCTTGATCTGTGCCTGGGAAGACACCCGCGGCTCGGATAACGATCTGCAGAACTGCGATATCTACGGCGCGCGCGTCCTTGCCAACGGCACGCTGACGTGGGGAGGCGAATGCGGCAATCTGCTGGCCGGCGGACCCCGCGCGCAGAACGCGCCGCTGATCCGTATGACCGACTCCACACACTTCTCGATGTTCTATGATGACCTGCGCCGCGGCTCGCAGGCGATCCGCTATCAGCGTTACGATCTGGCCAGTTGCACCCCGTCCTTCTCCACGGATTCGACCCTCGTGGCCGGTCTGGATGGCGACGCCTTCCTGCCCAAGACGGTTGCCATGGCGGGTGGCCGCGCCGGCGTGGTCTGGCTGGATAACCGCGCGGTGGCCGGCGGCACTGCCCTCTATTACCAGATCATCGATTCCTCCGGCAACGTCGAAAAAGGTGTTAATGGCGACACGCTGGTTCCCGACAACAGCGGCAACGCTCAGGTCAGTCAGGACAAGCATCAGGTATGCACCGACAATGGCGGCGGATTCTTCGTCACCTTTGAAGACCTGCGCACCGGCGCCAAGCTCATTCGCTTGACCCACATCGGCAGCGACGGCCAACTGCTCGGCAACCGCGCCGGCAGCGAAATCTGGCACGATGCCCAGACCACCGATCAAGTCGACGCCTTTTGCGCCCCCGACGGCATCGGCGGCTGTTACGTGGCGTGGTCCAACTACAACCTGTCGTACCTTATCGACGTGTATGTCATGCGTATGAACTCCGACTGTACGCCCGCGTGGCCGCAGCCGGTGCGCCTGACCAACACCGATGACGACGACATGATGCGCGGTCTGGTCAGCAACCCAGACCATAGCGCCATCATGGTGTGGAAGTCGGGTCTTTTCGGCGCGTTCAATATCACCACCGCCAAAGTCGACCTGAACGGCAACGTGGTTTACAACTTCAACGTCTGCGACGCTCCCAACGAGCAGGACAATCCCACTCTGGTCTCCGACGGTCAGGGCGGCGCATTCTACGCCTGGTCGGACAAGCGCAACGAAGAAATGCGCCCCGGCTTCGATAAGGACATCTATGCGCAGCATCTGAGCGCGACGGGTGAAGAGCTGTGGCAGGGACACAACGGTATCCCGGTGGTGATTGACACTCTGATGCAGGACAAGCCGACCCTCGCGCTCTCGCAGGACGGGCAGCTCTTCTGCACCTGGGAATCGTTCGTCGGTGAAGTCTCCGGCTTGAACCTGATGGCTCAAAAGCTCAGCCCCTCCGGCGCGCGCCAGTGGCCGGTGCTGGGCAAGCCACTCTGTCTGGCTCGCGGTGATCAGCAGGACGTCGTGCTCTATGCCGAATGGGGCAACGGTCTGTACGTCAATTGGACGGACAACCGCGTCGCCTTCCCCGACGTCTACGGTATGCACTGGTGGGCCGGCGGCGACGCCACGGAAAGCTGGTGGGTTCCGGATAGCGGCGGCGTGGTGTGCGACTATTACCAGTGGCAGACCAATCCCTCCATCTGTGACGACGCGGGCGGCGGCATCTTTACCGCATGGACCGACCAGCGCGCCTCCGGCAAGGAGCCGCTCAAGAACATCTGGATGAACCGGATCAACGACCACGTGACCAGCATCAAGGAGGTTCCCACCTCGTTGCTGCCCACCAAGCCGGAACTCTACCAGAACTACCCGAATCCCTTCAACCCTTCCACGCGTATCAGCTTCGCCATTCCCGCCACGCAGCGGGTGTCGGTGGAAATCTTCAACACGCTGGGCCAGAAGGTAACCACGCTGGTGGACAAGGTGATGACTGCCGGCAAGTATGAAATCATGTACGAATCGCCGCGCCTGGCCTCGGGCATGTACTACTATCGCCTGAAAACGTCCAACTTCGTGGACGTCAAGAAAATGATCCTGCTGAAGTAGCAGCCTCCGTTCTCCGGTGTATCGGGCGGGTTGTAATGGCCCGCCCGATACGCATGGAGCCTGCCGCATCCGCTTCTGCGACTTATCCTTATCCGCGGGACTTCTCAACATGAAATTGCAACGTGCTTTGCCTTTCAGGCTGTTCTTATCTTTTCTGCTGGTCGCCCTGGTATCATCTCTGGCCTCAGCCCAGTGTCTCGATGTGTGCTATCACACGAGGGCCAAGGTCGACAGCTTCATCGCGGACCTTGTGGCCTATGACGCCGCGCATTTTCATATCGCCCATGTGGACACGATCGGCTGGTCGCGCGGTGATCAACTGGGTGTGCGTTATCCGCTCTATGCCATCAAGATTTCCGATCATCCCGACCAGTTCGAGGACGAACCCACGGCGCTGATTGTTGGCCATATACATGCCGAGGAAGTCATTGGTCTCGAAACCATGATTAACTACGTCTGGCGGCTGGACTCCCTGTATGGCCTCTACCGCACTCTGATCAACAACACGCAGCTCTATTTCGTGCCGACGATTAACCCCGATGGTCTTGAGGTCATCTCACGTAACTGGGATTGCACGTACCGCAAAAACGGGTACGTGCCGCCGCAACTGGACACCTGTATTGTCGTCAACGGCATGGGGCAGGACTCCTGCGGTGTGGACCTGAACCGTCAGTCGAACCTCAATTGGATTTACGGCGATTCCCTCTGGTACCCGACAGCCCTCGAACGCTTCGATTACTTTCGTGGTGCCGGACCGTTCTCCGAGCCGGAAGCCCAGGCGCTGCGTGATCTGTCCGTGCAAATCAAGCCGACCATTTCCGCTGTCTTTCACAGCTCCCGGGCTGGCGGCAACGCCGAACGCAGTATCGCCGCCTGGAATTGGGAAGAAACAACCGACGGCCCCGCCAAATCGTCTCCCGACTGTACGGCCATCGGCTTCCTGAATAACCTGTATTGCGACGCATCCAATTTCGGAATCCGCTATCATGCGGCTTTCCACTCAAAGCGCAACGGCGAGTTGCAGGATTGGTTCTACCGGGAGCTCGGCACAATTCAGTTCAACACCGAATTGGGCCCGCCGGTTAATATCCAACCGCACTGCGACACACTGGCCGTACTGGTCAATCAGGACCGCGTCGCGCTGAATTGGCTGTTGGAGCGCTTGCTGAATCTGGGCCATCTGACTCAGCCGCCCGTCACCATCCACACCTTTTCCGGTCCTGACAACTCGACGCCGATCTCCGCCGAGTGGCGCTATTTGAATACGTGGAAAGCCATCCTGAATCCATGGTACACCAATGAGCAGTTCGGCAGCGCCACGACTTTGCTGGCTACGCCGGGCACGGCAAGCTTCATGGCCCGTAAAGAGGGTTTTCTTCCCGACACGCAGACGGTTACCGTCTACCCCAATGACCCGCAATCCGTCAATTTGCATTTGACTCCCCTGCCGTGGCATACGCTGAATCTGGCGCTGTACGATGCCGCAAGCAATCGCATCTCCGGCCGGGTGTACCTTGACGCCGAATTCCCGCATTGGGTGAGTGTTCCGGCCGAAGGAACTTCTATCAGCCTGCCCGAAGGCAGCTTCCGGGCGACAGCCATTGGCGACGGTATCGACCATATGGTCTTGTTCCGCACTTTCTACCTCGGCGGTGATGAGACACAGGAATTCCATCTGCCGGGCAGCAGTACCCGGATGGCTGAATCGTTCGAAAGCGGTTTGAATGGATGGACGGCCGGTGGCGCAGGTAATCCGTGGCGCACCGAGAACGACACCACCGGGCTGGGGTTCGGCGCATCGCTGTGCAATGCTCCCACCGGTTATCGCGCCCAGTATGCGAATAACCTTAATGCCACGCTGACCTATGCCCTGCCCATCGCACTAAGTTCGGACACCAACAATGTGGCGGCGCTGACTTTCTGGCGGCGAGGCCGCCTGGATATGCCCGCCGACAGTTTCTTTGCAGAAGTCCTTTCCGACGCGGACACCACATGGCACACCGTTGCCGGTTATAGTGATCTCGAGATTCCCTGGACCCAATCCTGGGCAAACCTGACACCCTACATGGGCCACACAATCCAGTTCCGTTTCCGCTTCAAGACGGACGGTGTTCTGGGCGATCTCGGCCTGCATATCGACGATGTGCAAATTACCACGGGCATGGATGCCGCCGCTCCGGTGCGGCCTTCCGTGATCAGCTACAGCTATCGCATTACCGGTTCTTACCCCAATCCCTTCAACCCGTCCACCACGGTCAGCTATGAAGTGGCCGCGCCGGGACTGGTGAAGCTGGTGCTGTTTAACACCCTCGGTCAGGAAGTCCGCCGCTACGAAGTCAATGCTCCTGCCGCTGGACCGCAGCGCCTGACATGGGATGGTCTCTCGGCTGCCGGTTCGCCTGTAGGCTCAGGCCTCTACTTTGTGCAGCTCCAAGCCTGCGGCAGCATCTCCACCCACAAATTGCTTCTGTTGCGATAGCGCCCCGGTCGCATCTACCCTTCAAATCCTGTTTCAAGTTCAACCTTTGAGTACCGCAATGTCTTCATCAATTTCCCGCCTGAATACCGATGGAACGCGAATGCACCGCGACTTTTTGACCGAACTGGACTTTAATCGTGAAGAGGTTATCGAAACACTCTCTCTTGCACGGGAGTTAAAAGAGGCGGACGATCATCCCGATTCCAATGCGCTGAACCGCCAGACGTGGGGATTGATCTTCCACAAGCCCAGCCTCCGCACCCGAATCTCTTTCGAAGTCGCGGTCAACCAGTTGGGCGGCCATCATATCTACTTGACAGACAGTGAGATACAGCTCGGCAAGCGCGAGACAATCGCCGACGCCGCGCGGGTACTCTCCCGCTACCTCGATGGGATCATCATCCGCACCTTTAAACAGTCTGACGTTGAAGAACTGGCCAAGTATGCAGATGTCCCGGTCATCAATGCTTTGACGGATCTGCTGCATCCTTGCCAGATTATGTCGGACATTTTAACAATTTACGAAAAGCTGGGCCGCTTCGAAGGCTTTAAGCTGGTGTACATTGGCGATGGAAACAACATGACCAACTCTTGGTTAAACCTTTCCACCCTCTTAGGTTTCGAATTGGTGGTAGCGACTTCCCCTGACACCCTGCCCGATATGCGGATTTTCGAAGCGGCTAAGAAGGCGGGACGGTCGCGGGTTTCGATCTCCCATGATCCGCAGGAAGCTGTCCGCGGCGCAAACATCATCTACACCGATGTCTGGGCGTCGATGGGGCAGAAGGATCAGGCGGCGGCCAAGGAGAAGGCCCTGCAGGCGTTTCAGGTGAATCAGGCGCTGGTCTCCAAGGCGGATAAAGATTGTCTGGTCATGCACTGCTTGCCGGCTGAACGTGGCCGCGAAATCACCGATGAGGTGATGGAAGGCCCGCACAGCGTCGTCTTTGATGAAGCGGAAAACCGTCTGCATATGCAGAAGGCCATCATCCTTCGACTGCTCGAAGCCTGAGAAGACCCTACACCTCCTGAACCTTGACCTTTTGGCTTTTTGGTTTTTAGGCTTTTTGACATTCTATTTCGCGCCCTCATCGCGAGGAGGGACCAACATGAAACGTCTATTCTCTCTGCTGATTCCTGCGGTCCTGTTCATCTTTTTGATCACGGGCTGCTACACGCAACTGTACAAGCCGGACATGGAGTCGGCGCGGGCGCATCCGCAGGCATCGCTGTACAATCGCTATGATTCCACGGCGATTGACACGTCACTGCGGCGGGATTCGACGGTTTACTATGAGCAGTATCCCGACTACGGCTGGTCCTACTGGGGCCGTCCACGCCATGAACCGATCTGGGGCTGGAACTACGACAACTATATGCCGGACTACTACTGGGGCTACTACGGGTACGACAACTACTATGGACGTCCATGGTGGGACAACTACAACGGGTACTATCCGTACTATCCCGGCGGTAGCACCGGAACTCCTGCGCAGCCGCCTGACAAACGTTCCGGAGGACGCCGTTCCCATGATACCGGAGGTGGGTCCTATGCCACGCCGCCGGCTTCCAGTCCGCCCCCAGCCTATGGAACTCCTCCGCCGTCGAACCCGCCAGCCGGCTCGCCGCCTCCCGATAACGGAGATGCGAAAAAGGATGACGGCAAACGGGGTGGAAAGCGAGGACACTGACGCACATGAAGAGCACATTCATCGCGGGACTTCTGCTTCTGCTGATCGTGCCGCTGGCCTTTGCTCAAGGATCCATTCCTGAGCGGCTGCTGCTGAGCACGGGACAATACGTGGGAACGGGCGCGCGCCCGTTGGGAATGGGTGGCACCTACACCGGCATTGCCGATGATTACACCGCGGCCTGGTGGAATCCGGCCGGCCTGGCGCAGGTCAAACGCATCGAACTGCAAGGCTCGCTCTCCCGCACAGGCTACAGCAACAGCACCAACTATTTCGGCGGAACCCGCACAGGCTCAACCAGCGGTATCCGTCTGAACAATGCCGGTCTGGTGTTTCCTGTGCCCGTCTATCAGGGAGCGCTCAGCTTTGCCTTCGGTTACAATCAATTGACATCCTTCGACCGCCGCACCCGCATCGTCTCCCAAACGGCAGGCTCCTACTGGGACAACTTCGATGAACTCGAAGGGGGCCGCCTCGGCATGTGGAGCTTCGATGGCGCCATGGATGTCTCGCCCAATCTGGCGCTGGGACTCGGCCTGAACTACTTCAGCGGTTCCGATGACTATTCTTTGACCGGCAGCTACACCGTCAGCGGGACGCCTTATTACAGCCAGCAGCAGATCAACACGTCGCTGTCCGGCTGGGGCGCCAACTTCGGCGCACTGCTCCGCCTGGGCCGCTATGGCCGCGCGGGCCTGATGATTCAGACTCCGGTGATCTTCAACCTGAGTGAAGATCACGCGATTGATTCATCCAGCGGCTCTTTCGATTACAAGATGTACTACCCGGCAGTCTTCCGCCTCGGCGGATCCTTCGCCCCGGGCCGCTGGCTGCTCGCCGCCGATGTCGAGTACCGTGACTGGACCTCGCTGGAATTCCGCAGTGATACTCCCTTTGAAGGTGTCACTCAGGCCGAAGCCAACCAGCAGATCAAGGACACCTATCAGGGTACCACCCGCCTGTCCGTCGGCGGAGAATATCTGTTCCCTGCCTACGGTCTGCGTGCCCGTGCGGGCTACGCCTTTGAACCGTCCGCCTACCAAAAGGCCGGCAGCAAGGCCGACCGCAATCTGTTCTCGTTGGGCCTTGGAATTCTGGTCGACAAGAGCGTGATGTTCGATGCCGCCGTACAGTTCACCAACTACACGGAAAACATCACCCCCGGTCTGACCGAGAAGATCAAAGCCAACAACGCCCTGCTGACGGTCAGCTATCGGATGTAAGCGTACACCTTTCGAATAGAGTCGGGCACACTGTAATGTGTGCCCGACTTTTTTTTGCCATCACCCGATGATCAACTTGACAATTTGGCCGCTGAGTGTTACACTGATAATCTAAGCAAGATGGCCGGACCCGCCGCCGCTGTGCTGTGCGTCCTGCTGGGACGCAAGTTGATATTTCTTGTCTCTTTATCCTAAACCGGGTGAGACTTATGCCTTCTGCTACTCCTGTCACTCCCCAAACGTCCCCGCCCCTCTCTCAAGTCCGCCAGTTGCCTGCCGGTGACAAAATCATCGGCTTTTATTTGATTCAGAAAATCGAAGTCAAACCCACCCGCACCGGCGGCCAGTATCTCGAAATGCGCCTGCAGGATGCATCCGGCACCATGCACGCCAAGATGTGGGATAGCTTCGAAGAGTTTGTCGCGCTGGCCAAGGCGGGTGATGCCATCAAGCTTGAAGCCGTCGTTGACCGTTACCGTGATGTGCCCGATCTCAAAGCCACACGCCTGCGCCTTGCCACCAAAGAAGAAGTCCCCGATCCCACCGTCTTTCTGCCGCGCTCACCTATCTCGGAAGAAGACGCCCGCGCACAGCTTCAGCATCTCATCGGCACCGTCAAAAATGAACACATCAAGGCGCTGCTCGACGCTGTGTTCCATGATGAAGCGTTTATGCACCGCTTCTTAACGGCGCCCGCCGGAAAGCTCTGGCACCATGCAGTCATCGGCGGCTTGGCCGAGCATACCATCGGCGTCACGCGCGCCGTCGAGTGCATGTGCCAGTTCTACCCGATCCTCAACAAGGATCTCGCCGTAACCGGCGGCCTGCTCCATGACATCGGCAAAATCTTCGAACTCTCCTCGGATGCCGCGATTGATTACAGCGCGCAGGGACGGCTGCTCGGGCATGTCTTTATGGGCGCGGAATTCATCGAGCGCAAAATCGCATCCCTTCCCGATTTTCCCGAGGACATCCGCCTGCATGTGATCCACATGATTCTCTCGCATCAGGGAGAACTCGACTACGGCTCGCCCGTCAAGCCCATGACTCCCGAAGCCCTCGCCGTGCATTACTTCGACGAGCTGGACAGCCGCCTCGAAGCCTTCCGCCGTATCCGCGAGCAGACTCCCGAAGGCCAACCCTTCTCCGATTATGTAAAACTCATGGACCGCTATTTCTATCTTCGTTCCATAGACGATGACATTCAAACCGAGGAAAGCAAATAATGGCAGAGCAACACGACCCGACCCAAACTTGGAAACCGCTCCCGCCCCTCAAGGGTGGCGTGTTCGTTTCGATGGTCACGGAAGTTCTCGACAAAGAGAACATCCCCAATATGGTTAAGACCGATCTCGAGTCCGGCGGCCTTGGCATGATCATGGGCACCGAACCCCTCGGCGACCCGTGGAAGATCTTCGTCCCCGAGTCCGACTTTGACCGCGCCCTCGAAGTCTACAACTCCCTGATGGGCGACGAAGGCGGCTCCGAAACTGAACCATCTGAATAAACGGTCCCTATTTCCGGCTGGATTCAGTAAAACGCAGGATAGGGGCGGCCCGACGGTCGCCTCGTATCGTTTGTCCTATGATCGGTCACCGCGTCTTTGATGTTGCCTTTCCACCGAACATTTCTTATATTTGAGCAATCTATGAAACCAACCTCAAGAAATATCGTAATATGACGGAAATCACTGATGTCTTCGCCCGCGAAATCCTCGATTCACGCGGCAACCCGACCGTAGAAGTAGAAATCGTCCTTGCGGGCGGGGCCATGGGCCGTGCCTCTGTGCCCTCTGGCGCCTCCACTGGCGATAGTGAAGCCCTTGAACTGCGCGACGGCGACGAATCCCGTTACCTCGGCAAGGGAGTGCTGGACAGCGCGGTTAAGAATGTCAATACCAAGATCGCCGATGAGCTGGTTGGCCAGGACGCCATCTATCAGCAGTCCATTGACACCATGCTGATCAATCTCGACGGCACGGACAATAAGTCCAAGCTGGGTGCCAATGCCATCTTGGCGTGCAGCCTCGCCGTTGCCAAGGCAGCCGCCGAAGCCGTGGAACTTCCTCTTTACCAATATCTTGGCGGTGTGTCGGCGAAGATCCTGCCGGTGCCCTTCATGAACGTCATCAACGGCGGTGCCCATGCGGACAACCCGCTCGACTTTCAGGAGTTCATGATCGTCCCCCGCGGCTTCCCCACCTATTCGGATGGCCTCCGCGCCGGTGTCGAGACCTTCCATAACCTGAAAAAGGTGTTGAAGAAGGCCGGACATTCCACCAATGTGGGCGATGAAGGCGGCTTTGCCCCCAACATCAAATCCCATCAGGAAGCTATCGAAGTCATCATGAAGGCCATTGAACAGGCGGGCTACCGCCCCGGCGACGAGATCTATATCGCACTGGACTGCGCGGCCTCTGAATTCTATGATGCCAAGACCGGCAAGTACAACCTCGCCTGTGAAGGCAAGTTGCTGGATGCTGCCGAGATGACCGACTATTACGCCGACCTACTGAACAGATACCCCATCATCTCCATCGAAGACGGCCTGTCCGAGCACGATTGGGATGGCTGGAAACTGCTCACCAACAAACTCGGCAAGCGGGTACAACTCGTCGGCGATGACCTGTTCGTCACCAACGTGACGCTTCTGCAGCAGGGCATCGAGAAGGGCGTGGCCAACTCGATTCTCGTCAAGCTGAATCAGATCGGTTCCCTCTCCGAGACTCTGGACACAGTCGATCTGGCCCGCCGTTCAGGCTACACGCAGATCATCTCCCATCGCTCCGGCGAGACCGAAGACACCACCATTGCCGATCTGGCCGTGGCCACCGGCTGCGGTATGATCAAAACCGGCAGCGCATCCCGCACGGACCGCATTGCCAAGTACAACCAGCTTCTGCGCATCGAAGAAGAACTCGGCGACGACTCCATCTACTTCGGCGCCATGTGGAAATAGTTCGCGTCGCAGACTACTTCACCCATCGCCGCGCGGGGTGTCCTTACCCCGCGCGCAGCAAGATCAATAGTTCGAGCGAGGCATCGATGGTCTCAAGACACTTCGTTCTGACGGCCGTATGTTTGATGGTGCTGGCGGCCGTCGCTCTGGCGCAGGACAAGACCGCGACCGAGAAAGCCGCGAGCCAAAAAGGCTGGGATGATGCCTGGTCGATGAGCAGTGCGCTCGTGGTCAAGAACTATTTCGGTCAGGTGTACTATCCCCATGCGATGGCGCTGCTCGATGCCGAGAAGCAACTTGATTCAGGGACGGCCCCGGCAGAGTTCCTCAAGAAGCTGTGTGCATTGCCCGGAGTGAAGGCGGCGGTACTGTCGCGACACAAAGGACAGAGCGTTCAGTTCCCGCAAGCGACCGTCAAACTCGACAGTTTCGACGTAGCCGTGTTCAAGCGGATGAAAGGCAATCCGATGCATCCGGTTGCCCCGATGATGCATCGCACCGTGGGCGGCAAAGTGCGCTCCGCCGAAGTGAGCACGGGAATCGGCACTGCCGATTTGCTGGTCCGATACATCGCGGCAGATACGGCACAGTCACCTGCCGCCGCAATCTCGCTCGTCATGGACCCGAAATGGCTTATATCACAAATTCCTTCCGCAATGGACAGTCTCTACCGTGAAAACAGCCAACTCCTGTTTTGCGCGGCATCGCCCACCAACCATCTTTGGGAGCAATCCCTCGGTGTGGTCGCCGACAAAGACACCCTGTGGTGGACCGGACGCAAGGATGTAAAGATCACCAACGTCCAATCCCTCGGGCCGTTCTCCGGCATCGACGTTTATTCCTATGTACACACGCTTGAAAAGAAGTAGCAAAGATGTCTGCCAAGGTCGTTAAGCGCCGCTGGTTTTTGCGGCCCATTCCCATTCTGGTCATGGTCGCGGTCATCGGCGTGACGGCCTGGTTCAGTGCCGGGAAAGAGGGCCTGTGGGCCAGCTATAAGCTGTTTCAGACGCGCGAGCAACAGATGAAGCAGATCCGGCAGCTTGAAGCCCGCAAGAAACAGCTTGCCGAATATCTGGCCGCTCTGAAAGCCGGCGATGAAGTCGCGATGGAGCGCGCCGCGCGAGAACTGAACCTTGCCGCGTCCAACGAGACCATCTACAACATTCAAGTCGAACCGACAAAGCGGTAAGCGCTCAGGTGTAAAGAATAGCAAAGCCCGGTCTGATCATCAGACCGGGCTTTACATTTTTCGGTAGCAACCGCCCCGTACTATATCTGCTGCACAGAATTGGCCTTGTCTTCCGGTGGGGCTTTCTTGTAAATCTCCGCATACATATCAAGCGTTGCCTTGAGCAGCGACGCGATGACCGGACCGAGGATTACCCCCCAGAAGCCGAACATGGCAATACCCCCCAGCGTGCTGATGAGCACAAGCAATTGATGCAGATTGATCGCCCGCTTCACCAGATAGGGCCGCAACACATTATCCACATGGCCAATCACGCCCCAGCCCCAGGCCAGCAGTCCGATCCCCAGCCACAAATGCCCCACCAGCATGACAATCACCGCCGCGGGAATCAGAATAATCTGCGCCCCCACCGCCGGAATCGCCGATGCGAACGCGATCATCACACCCCAGAAAAAGGGCGAAGGAACTCCCACCGCCCAGAATCCAAGTCCTCCCAGTGTCCCCTGCACTGCGCCAATCACGACCAGCGTCGTCAGCGAACTCTCCGCCGTTGCCAAAAAATCGTGAATCAGCCGCTCCGACTGATCCGGATGGAGCGGCAGCATCCGCTTGAGCCACCCGATAAACGCGGGTCCATCCACATAAAAGAAATACAGAGTGTACAGCGTGACAAACAGCAGCAGTCCACCGTGAAAAATTCCTCCAGCCGCCTTCTGCAGAACTGTGATCAGCAATGTGCCGACCTGTCCGGACAAGGCCTCGATTCTCTGTGCAATATCCTGCGCGGAGAATTCATACCCGAAAATCGCCAGGCTGTTTCCCCGGCTCAGTATGTCCAGTTGCTGCTGCAAAAGCTGCCGCGACGGCTCGAACCACTTCTGCAGAGTGTCGGCCATCGTCGACGCATCCGCCGCCGCCAGTGCCAGCAGAATCGTGATCGGGATGATGATCACCAGCAGCGTGCCGAGCAGCGCCAGGCCTGCTGCCCCGCCGGGCTTGCGCACGCGCTTGAGGATCCGCTGATACCCCTTGCGGGTCATAGTCCAAAGCATGATGCCAAGGATGACGCCGATCAGAAGATCGCGCACCATGATCAGAAACACGACCAGCAGCACAACCGTCAGCGAAATGATAAACGACCGCTGGTGCTTCTGGACGTCGGCGCCGTTCTCAACCACCGGCGGCATGCCTTCAATCATCGCCATGGAGATGCTCCCTGTTACAAAAGAAAAACCCCATCGCCAAAAAATAAACGACAGGGCCACACATACCGAAGGGGATCGACGCCCTCACTTCTTACCTTTGATCTCGTCCAGCCGCTGCTGTGCCGCCTTGGCTTCGTCGGCAAAGGGATATTTGGTGATCAGACTCTGCCACACCTTGCGGGCTTCACGGTTGTTGCCCTCATTGCGGTAGCACAGGCCGATCTTGAGCATGGACGCGGGAGCCTTGGCGCTCTTCGGATCCTTGGTCAACACCTGCTGGTATTCCTGAATCGCTTCATCATACCGCTTGCGGGTATAATACGTCTCAGCCAATCCATAGCGGGCATCGTCCGCCAGATCGCTGGTCGGATAGTTCTCGAGGAATTGCAGGAATCCCACTTCCGCCAGATCATAGTTGCCCATGGTCAGGTCGCGCTGCGCCGCATCGAAATAGTCCGTGCCCATGCCGCCGCCGGCTCCGGCCTTGCCCGTGTCCGCCGGCACTTGCCGCCGCAGATATTCTTCCAACGGCGCCAGCGTCCGGTTCAACCGGGTGACCAGTTGATCGAACTGCGCGGTAATCCGTTCCATCCGCTCCCGCAGAGCGCTGGAACCATACTCGGAATTGGTGCTCATCGCAAGCATCTGTGCCCGCAGGGAATCGAGGGTCCGCTGCTGAAGAGCCTGCTGCTGTTTAACGGAATCCACGCTGGCGCGGATGTAGGCGGTATCTTCCTGCAATAGGAGTGCTTGCTTGCGGGAGGCGCAACCGGCCAGAAGGACCAGAGCGCCCAGCAGGAAGAGGCCCGTCAGGCGGCCGGCGGAAAGCCGGAGCTTTCCGCCGAACCGCTGATCGAGAAAATAGGCCATGTGATCGGTGTAGACTATTTAACCTTGAAATCGTCGCGGCGGTTCTTGGACCATGCCGCTTCAGTGTGACCCGGATCGGTCGGGCGTTCCTTGCCGTAGCTGACGGTGCTGACGCGAGCTGCATCTACACCGGCGGCGACGAGGGCGTTCTTGCCGGCTGTCGCACGACGCTCGCCCAGCGCAAGGTTGTACTCCGCGGTGCCACGCTCATCGCAGTTGCCTTCAACGACAACCTGCCACTGCGTCCACTTGCGGAAAATGTCTGCATCCGTGGAGACCGACGTACGCTGGTCGGCGCGGATGTCGCTCTTGTCAAAATCGAAATAAACGGACTGGATACGGCCTCTGTCAGCTTCCATGGCGGCCCGCATCTCGCGCTCGGCCTGACCTGTCGTGTCCGGCGGCGGCGGCGGCGGGGTTACGGTCTCAACCTTCGGCGGCGGGGGAGGAGGCGGGGCTTCCTTCGGCGCATGCTTCTTGCAGCCCGTGGCGGCGAACGCCAGGGCGATGATCAGAACTGCCACGATGGGCAGTGCACGATTTCGGAATTGCTTTGTCATGTTCTCTCCACGAAATATGGTTTGGATAGGGCTAATGATGGTTTACGCCACGATCTATGTGTACCCAGCCCTCGCGGTAGCCCGATGCCGGGGATTGTATTAAGCCTCTCTTAGGAAAGTCGTGTTGTTCGCCGATGCGAACCTGTGTGCCGTGCCCTCCAGTGTCGATAAACGCGAAGGAGATCCGTATTCCTTCATCCCTCCGCCTTCATCCTTCGGTTCAGATTCCCCTCTTTCCCAGCGTCTTCAGCACCTTGTGCTTGTAGTAGGAATAGAAGTACAGACTGATGGCCTTAGCGCCCGGCTTCAGCGTGTAGTTGGAGGTCATTATGCCGGACGTTACGATTTTCTCGCCGTGCTTCAGCCAGTTCTCCACGGCTTCCCAGTCGGCATTGTAGGTCAAATTCCAGAAGCCGTATTTCTCAATCAGCTCCCGCTTGTGCAGATACTCATTGAGGTCGATGCCGGTGAAATAAGGCTTCGGCGAAATGCGTTTCAGCAGCAGTTTGCCTTCCGCACTGCGGACGCGCGAGGCGCTGTAAGCAAACGATGCTCCGCTCTTCTTCATCGCCGCAACCAGCGACTCCAGGTGATTCGGCTCCCACCAGTTGTCATCGTCCAGATAAGCAATCAGCGGAGCATCGGATGTCTGAATCGCCAGGTTGCGCCCCACGTACCCGAACCGGTCACCCGGTTCCGAAAGTTCGATCAAGCGGAAACGTCCATCCGGCAGCGCATAGCGTGCGGCCAGTTCCCGCGTCTCCTCGCACAGTGGACAATCTGCCCCCTGATTGCACTGCGCCTTTACTACAATGTGCTCGATAGTGCCGTAGGTCTGGCTGCGCACCGCCTGAATGGTGCGTTCCAGATTGTCCACGCGATGGTCTCCCGCCCAGCGGTGGAGCGTGGGAGTGCAAACTAAAATGCGTTCCTGCGTCATGATCCCGCGCTCAGTGGCCGCGCTCTCCTACGGTGGATGAGGCGCTGTCGGCGAGCGCCGCCGCCGGACCAAACTGCGGCTGAGCCGCGTCCATCCCAAAGGTCAACTGCCTGGGGTTGCTGCCGTCCCAGTTGCAGGTCCAGATCGATGACTTGCCGCTCTGCGTCACGGTGAACGCCAGCTTCATGCCATCCGGTGACCAGCTCGGATCGAGTGCCCACGCGCCGGTCGCGCTGGCCGCGTCACCCGTAATCCGCCGCTCGTTCGAACCATCCGGAGCAAGGGTAAAAATCTGAAAGCCGATTTCGCGGCTGGCAAAGGCAATCAAGTCGCCGCGCGGTGACCAGCGGCCGGTCTCGTTGTAATTGCCGGCCATCGTCAAACGCTGCACGTTGGCTCCGTCCACGTCCATCCGGTAGACCTGTGGATCGCCGGTGCGGTCCGACGTAAAAACCAGTTCACGCGAGGTCGGTGCCCAGCTCGGCGACGTGTCGATGCCGTAGCTGAAGGTAAGCTGCGTCCGGCTGCTCCCGTCAAGACGGCAGCGGAAAATTTCCTGATTCCCGCCGGTCGATGCCGAATAAGCCACCCATTCACCGTCGGGCGAAACCGAAGCGGCGCTGGTAACCCCGGACTGCACCACAAACGGCGAAATATGACCCGAGCCAAGAGCATACTTGTAAAGGCACGCGTTGCCCCCACGGAACGACGTGAAGATCAGTGCGCTCCCGTCCGGCGTCCACGTCGGAGACATGTTCACCGTATTGTCACTGGTCAGCGGATGCGGATTGGCCCCATCCCAGTCCATAATCCACAAATTCTTTCCCCCGCCCGCGCGCACCGCAAACACAATCCTGGACCCGAAGCTGCCGTTCTCGCCGGCAATCATCTTCGTGATCCACGCCGCGATCTGATGCCCGGCGCCGCGCATATCTTCGGACTTGAAGGTAAAATCCTTGCTGTGGATCGGCGCGTTAATCGGCGGCTGAAAAATCGCAATGCTGGCCGATGCGCCATTCCAATCCGACGATACCGTGCCCTGCACCCGTATCGCGGTCGAACCGGAAAACGTGCGCAGCGTGTCCCACTTGGAGCCGATCTTCCGCACTTGCAGAATCGTGTCCGGCGGCAGGTCCTGTGGCTCAATCACGTTGAAGTAACCGGAGTACGCCAGATCCCCGTCAATAATTCCCCGCAGGGAAGCCGGCAACTGCCCGGCAAAGGCGCTGTCCTGTCTCGCGTGGAACGGCATCACACAAATCGGCGCGCGGCTCACCGCATTTACGCGGGTCCGCAAGGTATCCATCTGGGCCGATGCTCCCGCTGCCATGAGTAACATTGCACATGTCAGCGCACACCAAAGCCGCAGGGACGTTTTTTCAAAGAACATTCGGAATATCACCGGCATCTTATCTGCCGGTACTCGGATTGATGACGAATTCAAAATAGATGTCCAACCGGCCCTGATCATACTGCGATGGAAGAGGAGGGAAGTGTCCCGCAGCCCGGATCGCCCGCTCGGCAGCCTGATCGATGAGCAGGTTGCCCGACGACTGTGCCAACTTTACGTTGGAAATGTCGCCGCCCTTCATAATGGTAAAGGTCATGCTCGCCAGCGACTGGGCACGAACGCCCGGAGGTGGACGGAAGTTCTGGGAAATCTTGGTCTGGATCACCGCTAGATAGTAATCGTAGTCGAAGCCGTTGCCGACCACAATCGTCCCCGCCGGCCCCGAAACTTCTTTGCCGTTGGGCATGCCCGGGTGCTTGGAAGGATTCTGCGGCTGTGTCGGCAGTTTGGGAACCGTCTTGGAGGGCGGCTCTTCGGGCGGCGGCACTGGCTTCTTGGTCTTGTCGACCTTGGGAAACTGCATGGGCCGCTCGTCCGGCGAACCTTCGCCCTGCGGCGGAGCCACCGGATTGCCGCGCGGCAAGGGCAGTCCCTGCGGCTTGATCAGCTTCACCACGGTTGCCGATGGAAGCGCCTTGGCTTTGGGCTCGCTGGCCATGCTGGCCCAAATCATCACCGCTACGGCCAGCGCATGCAGGCCGAGCGAGGCGAAAAACGACCCGCGCAATGCATTACCTCCGGCGACCGTGCTGCGACTGCTTCGGCTCTGCCACCAGGCCGAGATTCAACACGCTGTCCTGCCGCAACACGTCGATCACATTCAGCACCTTGGAGTACGGCACATCGCCGTCCGCCTTCAGAAACACCGGTTCCCCGGCATTGCTGGAGTAGATCTGCTTGAAGGACACGTCGAAGCTGGACTCATCCACCGGCGTATCGTCGATGGTGATCGTCCCGTTCTTCTGGATGACAATCGTCACGCCTTCCTTGTCCGTCGACTGCGCGGTGGCCGCCTGCGGCACGGCGATATCCAGCGAACTCTTCATGATCGGCGCCGCCACCATGAACACAATCAGCAGCACCATCGTGATGTCCACGAGGGACGTCACGTTGATGTCCGGAATCGGACGATAAGGAATCTTGACCTTGGGACGCGGAATCATGGGATCACCCGCGAACCGGCGGACTGCTTGCCCTTCGCATAGCGATCCACCGCAAAGGCCAGATCACTGCCGAACTCTTCGGCGCGCTCCGCTTCCTTGCGCAGCCAGTTCGAAAAGAAATTGTACGCCACCAGCGCGGGAATAGCCGAAAACAGGCCCACCGCCGTGGCAATCAGCGCCTCGGCAATACCCGGTGCCACTACCGCGATGTTGGCGCTGCCCCACACGCCGATCCGCTGAAAGGCGGTGATAATTCCCCACACCGTGCCCAGCAGCCCCAGAAACGGACCCGCCGAACTGCATGTGGCCAAAAACGGCAGAAACCGCTCGGCGCGGTTGAGTTCTTCCGCCACCGAGCGGGCAAACTCCCGGCCGATCAATTCCCCATCCATCGCCCCCTCGCCGCCGCGCTCGATGATGTCCCGGTGGACAAACATGTACGCGCGCGACATAAACGACTGCGGATAGCGCCGCGCTTCACTGCTGAGCGCCCGCGGATCAAAGGTTGACCACCGGTAACGCGCCATGCCTTTGTTGGCCGAACGCACCCGCGCGATCAACAGGAATTTGTCAATGATGATGGTCCAGGAAACCACCGACATCACGGCCAAAACGGCCAGAATAAACTTTGCAAAGGGAGAGGCGACCTGCACCAGATCCCAGAAACTGCCTCCGCCGGGCGTCATCTTGATCTATCCTTAGAGAAATGTTGCTCTTACTCACTATAGGCGGATCTTTATCCATCTTCCGTCATATGGTACAGCAATCGAAATATACGTGTTTACCCGCAAATTGTCAAGTTGCATTAAATTAACCAGCTTAAAAACCCCTTCAACTGGGACGGTTTTTAAGCAAAACTGTGGGGCTGCATGCCTCTCCGAAGGATAGCACCGACGCCACTCCCGACAACCGCGCCACCACCATCAAATAAACCCAAACCGGGATTTCCTGGTTATGAATCCACGGCACCAGCACCGGGCGGCCACGGTAGGCCTCCCAATCGATGCCCTTCAGCTTGGTGCGGAAATCCTTTTCCCGCACCATTCCCGGACCCAGCATGTCTTCAAGCGGAAATCGCAGCAGATTGGCGGCAATGTGCTCTGCGGGCAAAGGCCCTGGGGTCAGGTCCGTTGTGCGGCTCTGTAGTCGATTCTCCATCTTCACGTCTCATATCTCCGGTCTTCAGCCATTAATTGCCATTACTACTACTCTCAAACTGGAGGGAATAGTCCCTCTCGCCCAACTTCTCGATGACAATCCGGTCGCCCACGCGCAACGCCTTCTCGCCTGTCCAGCGCATCCAGCCGTGAAACCGCGAGCGATTGCGGATCTGCATCTTGGTCTGGTCAATATCCGTCACGATGTCAAATCCAAGGTCAGTATGCAAAGTGACCGGATTCCCTTTGCCGCTGCCGATGGAGAAGGCATCTTCCGGAAAAATATCCGCAAAGTCGAACACGTTCAGATACCGTTCGACAAACCAGACATTCTCCGGTGTGACATCAACCGTTATTCTTTTAATTGGTGTCATGGCGTTAGAGTTCCGTATCTACGCATAAAACAAAGCGGATCCTCCGAAGAGAGACCCGCTTGCGGAATATCTACCATCACAATGGCAGGCGGGTTGGCTTAGCCGGAGAAACTCTGGCCGCAGCCGCAGCTCTTCGCGGCGTTGGGATTGCGAAACACAAATCCCGAACCGTTCAGCCCATCCTCAAAATCTATCTCCGTACCGTTCAGATAGAGATAGCTCCGCGTGTCGCACACCAGCGTGATGCCGTCCTGCGTGAACTCCTGGTCTTCCTCGCGGCTCTCCGAATCAAACCCCAGGACATACTTCATGCCGCTGCAGCCGCCGCCGCGCACACCCATCCGCAGCTTCCAATCGGATTTCGATTCCTTCGTCATAATTTCGCGCACTTTGGCTGTCGCGGTCGCCGTCAATGTAATCATAAATTACTACTCCTCAAGATCGCTTGCTGTGTTTCCGCACGGTACGAGCTGCGCACCATCGCGCCCGCCTGCACGTGCCTTAATCCGACGGATTCCCCCAGATGCTTATATTCAAGATAGACGTCCGGATGAATAAACTCCAACACCGGCAGATGCTTCGGAGACGGCTGCAAATACTGTCCAATCGTAAACAGTTCGCCCCCCGCGTCCGCCACGTCCCGCATCACCTGCACCACTTCGTCTTTGGTCTCACCAAGACCCACCATGATGCCGGATTTTACCGTCATGCCCAGCTTCCGCGCGCGCCCCAAAACCTGCAAGCTGCGCCAGTACTTGGCCTGCGGCCTGACCGTCACGTGCAGCCGTGACACCGTCTCCATATTATGCGCGAACACTTCGGGTTTAGCCTCGCACACCAGCTTCAAGCTGGACTCGCTGCCCTTGAAGTCCGGCGTCAGCACTTCCACTTTGCACTGTGGATTCAACTCATGAACAACGCGAATCGTTTCGGCGAAGTGCCCCGCGCCGCCATCGGCCAGTTCGTCGCGGTCCACCGATGTGATCACCGCGTACTTCAGCTTGAGAGTCCGGATCGCTTCTGCCACCCGTCGCGGCTCACCCGGATCCAGCGGCAGCGGCCTGCCCGTTTTCACGTTGCAGAACCCGCAGGACCGCGTGCAGGTGTCGCCCATAATCATAATCGTCGCCGTTCCCCGGCTCCAGCATTCCCCCCGGTTGGGGCAGCGGGCCTCCTCGCAGACCGTATTAAGCTGCGAGCCTTCCATCAATGTGCGCACCTCGTGATACGAGGCATCCGAGGACATCCGCACCTTCAGCCATTCCGGCTTGCGCGGCGCCGTTTCCGTATGGTCATTCCGTTCCGTCTGTGGAACGGAATCCCTCTCAACAATAGCCATGTTCTTCGTTACTTTCTGCCTCGCCACGCAAGGTGTTCTTACCCCGCGCGCCGCAAACTACTCCATTCATCCGTGTCAGCCCAACAAAGCGCCGGTCTTTTCGGCGATGAAATCCCGCACGTGTTCCAACAGCCAGTGCGGGGTGGACGCCGAACCGGTCACACCGATCACATCCTCGCTCCGGAACCACCCGACGTCGATCTCCGCCTCGGTGACCACCAGATACGATCTCGGGTTCACCTTGCGGCAGACGTCATACAAAACTTTGGTGTTCGAACTCTTGGTGCCGCCCACCATGATCAGCACATTCACCTCGGCGGCAAACTTCTCCAAGTCCCGGTCGCGCCCCACCACAAACCGGCACAGTGTATTCTCCACCTGCACCTCAACGCTCGCGCAGCGTTCCTTGATCCAGTCGATCCGCTCCTGAAACCACGGACGCGCTACCGTGGTCTGCGCCAGCACAAAGGTCTTGCGGGAAGGATCAAGCTGCTCGACGTCGCTCTTCGCATAGACCACCTGCGCCTGATGGTCGCAGTGGCCGATGATGCCGATAGTCTCGGGATGATGCGGCTTGCCCACAATCACCACCTGCTCGCCCGCCAGATAATGCGTCCGCGCAATCGTCTGCGAGCGTGTCACCACCGGGCAGGTGCCGTCGATAATTTCGATCCCCAGCTTCTGCGCCTTGTCATAAGTCTCCGGCGGCTCGCCATGCGCGCGGATCAGCAGCTTCTTCGTCCCGTTGGATGATCCTTCCAGCACGTCGTGGCTGGTGCCGGACAGCCCCAGTTCCTTCAGCCGCCCGATCTCCACTTCGTTATGGATCACGTCGCCGAGGCTCACCAGCGGCTCGCCCGTTTCGGCAATCTGCTGCTCGGCCATCTTTACCACGCGGCGTACTCCGCCGCAGAATCCCGCGCGGGGATCAATCAACACCTTCACTTCGTTCCCCCGCCATGCATCTTCCGCGCCGTCGCCGCCAGAATCGCCGCCGTGTTGACCAGCGGCTCGCCGCGCAGCAATGTGCCGATGGCTTCGGCAAGCTGCCGGTCGGTCAGCCCGCAGGTTTCCAGCAGCGTATCCCGCGCACCGTGCTCCACAAATTCATCCGGCAGATGCAGCGCCGCAAAACCGTTGGTGCAGCCGTGCTCCTGCATGTACAGCGCCACGCTCGACCCGAATCCGCCGATCACCGTACCCTCTTCAATGGTCAGAATCTGCTCGTGCGATGCCATGATCGTGCGCAGCATCTCTTCATCCATCGGTTTGACAAAGCGGCAGTTCACCAGCGTTACAGCCATCTCTTCGGACGCAATCGCCCGCCGCGCCGTTTCCACCATCGTTCCTACCGCCAGTACGGCCAGCTTACGCCCTTCGCGCAACACTTCCCACTTGCCGATGGGCAACACGTCCGGCTCAGACGTCCAGTCGATCACATCGGGAGCCTTGTCGCGCGGATACCGCACCGCAAACGGGCCGTCCTTGTATTCCAATCCCGTGCGGATCAGATTGCGCAATTCCTGTCCCGACCGCGGCGCGCTCACCACCATCCCGGGAATCGAGGACAGGTAGGAAAGATCAAAGCACCCGTGATGCGTCGGTCCGTCCTCTCCCACCAGTCCCGCGCGGTCCAGGCAGAACAGCACCGGCAGATTCTGAATCGCGCAGTCATGCAGAATATGATCGTAGGCCCGCTGCAAAAATGTCGAATAAATCGCCGCCACTGGTTTCATCCCCGACGCGGCCATTCCCGCCGCAAAGGTCACGGCATGGCCTTCGGCGATGCCCACGTCAAAGAAATGATCGGGAAATGCCGCGCTGTACTTGACCAGTCCCGTGCCCTCTTTCATCGCGGCGGTAATCACCACCACGTCGCTGCGCCGCTCGGTCTCCTGAATCATCGCTTCCCCGAACACGTCCGTGTACGGCAGCGTCGGCGCCTGCACCGATGGCGCGGGTTTGGGTTCCACCTTCACCGGCACCGGAATGCCCTTCACTCCGTGGTACTTCACGGGATCCGCTTCGGCCACCTCGTAGCCCTTGCCCTTGGTGGTCAGCACGTGCACAATCGCCGGATGCTTGTGCGCGGTCTTGACGTTGGAGAAGATCTCCACCAGTTCGCGCAGATTGTGCCCGTCGAACGGTCCGAAATACTGAAATCCGAATTCCTCGAACAGCATCCCCGGCGCGACCGCCTGCTTGAGTGCGCGCTCCGCCTTGTGCGCCAGCCGCCGCATGGCGCTCGAGCCAATCGGTGCGTTGCCCATCATCAGCCACAGCTCATCCTTGAGCTTCGACAACCGCGGGTTGGTTTCCATCTTCGCCAGAAAATACTTCACCGATCCCACATTCGGCGAGATGGACATGCCGTTGTCGTTCAGCACCACGGTAATGTCCCGTCCCGAACATCCCGCGTTATTCAAGGCTTCATAGGCCAGACCGCCGGTGATGCCGCCGTCGCCGATGATCGCCACCACGCTGTGATCTTCGCCCTTCATGTCGCGCGCCACCGCCATGCCGTAGGCCGCGCTGATGGAGGTCGACGCATGTCCCGCGCCAAACGTATCGTATTCGCTTTCGCCCGGCTTCAAAAATCCCGAAAGCCCGTGATGCTGGCGAATAGTATTCAGCCGCTCGCGGCGACCCGTCAAAATCTTGTGAATATACCCCTGATGCCCCACGTCCCACACCAGTTTGTCCACCGGAGTGTTGTACACCGAATGCAACGCCACGGTCAGTTCCACCACGCCCAGCGACGCCGCCAGATGGCCGCCCACCGCCGTAATGGTATCCCACAATTCCTTGCGCAGTTCCGTGCAGAGCAATTCCAACTCTTCCATGCTGAGACTGCGCAGGTCCGCCGGGCACAATACCCGGGGCAGTACCGGCAGAAGGACTGTCGAATCCGATGGAACGGGTTTCGTGGGGTTCACGATGAAACCTCAGTTGACTTGGTATTCAGCCCCGTGACCTCGTCCGCCACAACGGGCCGGGTCTTCTTGGCGCGAACGGGTACTTTGCCGCGCAGTTGGCCGAGCGCCCAGAACAGAAACGCTCCTTCCACAACCATGTACGCCAGAATCTGCCACGGCACGCCGGGAGCCGTCCCCGCGCCGTAACTGTGCAGTCCGGAAAGATAATAGTTCACGCCGTAATAGGTCATGATCACAATCGGAAACGCGCCCACCGAATACGCCGCCAGTCCCCGCCAGCCCAGCCAGCCCGCGCTCCGCCCGTGCAGCAGCGCAATGTAGACAAACCAGCAGATCAGCGCCCACGTCTCCTTCGGATCCCAACCCCAGAACCGCCCCCAGCTCACATTGGCCCACACCGCGCCCAGCAGAATTCCCGTCACCAAAAGCAATGTGCCGACCTGAATAATCCGCAAATTCGCCTTCGTCAACTTGGACAGCGACGGTGTTACTTCACCCTTCGATCTCACACCGCTGATCAGCACGCCATGACCGATGCCCATCGCAATCGCAAAACAGGCATAGCCCGAGAGTGTGATAATCACATGGTAGTTCAACCAGTAACTTTGCAGCGCCGGCACCAGCACGTTAATGCCGCGATCCAGCGCCGCTGCCTGGGCAATCGTCAAAATCACCGCGCCCAGAATCCCACCCACCATGCCGAAGATCCGCTCGCGCTTCGCCAATTCATAAAGCATCGAAATCAGCACCACCGCCCAGCCAATGGCCAGCAGCGATTCGTACATGTTGGTCCACGGTGCGCGGCCCGACACATACGCCCGCATCGCCATTCCGGCGGTGTACAGCACAAATCCCGCCGCCAGCCCCATCAGCCCCGCCGTCTTGAAGCGCTCATACCCCTGCCGCAGACTGAACAAGAAACCCGCAAAACCCAGCGCCAGCAGCAGCCGCGCCCACCAGAACGGTTTCAACCGGTTGTACCAATACTCCCACGCCAGCTTGCTGAACACCACCGGCTGCGGCAGCATCTTCTGCTGCACCTCGGCAAACATCCTGGCCGAAATGTTGAAGATGTCCCCACGGTTCTCCCGCACCGAGTTGTACAGTCCCGCCCACGCCAGGGTCAGTGTTTGCAGCGTGTCCGATACCGTCTTTGAATTGGAATCCAGCAGCGCCGAATCGCTGAACATCGCCACCACACCGGGCATGGAGCGCCACGTGTTCTCTCCGTCTGCCGACGCCGCCGCCGGAACAAACAGCGGAGCCTCGTGCGTAAACACGCCGCTCAGCACGTTCATGTGATCGAGAAATTCCGCCGCCTTGGTCTGCACAAACGACGCCTTTCCGCCCGCCGCTCGCGCGTCCTCTCCCGCCATCGCCAGCGTCATCAGCTCGCGCGCGTCCTGCATTTCCGCAAAGGAAAAGCGGCTCCCCGTATGATCCTCGAGCTTGAGTTCGCTGCGCAGCTTGCCCTTGGGCAAATACAGCAGCGGCTGGCCGTGCCAGTAATCCCCGTCCGACATCCAGCGGAAATACGTCTCCACCGGATGCTGTCCCTCATAGGAGGCCTTGCCGCAAATCGCGCTGACCGTTTCCCGCGCGAAGGAATCCAGCGGCTTAATGCGGCCATTGGCCTGCACCGCAATTTGCCCGGCCAGATTCCAGTCAAACCCCTTCAATTCCGCCGGAGTCGATGACTCGCCATAGGCGGCTGCCGCAAAAATAAACCCAAGAATAATCGCAAAATATCGGTTCAAGGAACTGCTCATATGTTTGAGGCGTCGGGCGAAGATGCGGCGGTCTCCCGCTGGGGTGCCTGTGGCCGCGCCGCGTTGGGCGGAAATCTGCGCTTCAGATAAGGTTTCAAATAGAAAATGCCTGCCATGCCCAGCACCAGCAGCCCGCCGCCGAAATACATCAGAATAATTCCCGGATCGGTGGCAATCCCCAGCACCGTCGCCCGGCGTCCATCGGGCAGATCCACAAACGACGCCTGGCTGATCTTGTAGCCGTCGTACACTAACGGATGATTGAGCACGATGTCATAATGCACCGTGTCAGTGCGTGCCGGATCCCACACATCCACCCGCGAGCGGAACATCCGCGTCATCTCCGTTCCCGGATATTTGAGCTGGTCGAACTTCTTCAGTTGCAGCGAAAACGGCAACTGCCGTGTCTCGCCGTTGACGATCTCCAGCGTCTTCCGGTCGATCTGCTCGAGGGCATATACATTGGCCGCGTCCCCTTCGGGAATCATCATCTGTCCATGCAGTCCGAAGCGGTGCGTAATCACCGAGGCCGCCATGATCAGCAGCAGCGCAATGTGCGTTGTGATCCATCCCGCCTGGTGCGGCTTGTACGGCGCTCGCCGCAGCGTGCAGCCAATCAGGTTCAGCGCCAGCAACGCCACCAGCCCGTCGAACCACCACGTACGGTACACCAGCACCCGCGCCGCGCCATTGGAATAAGCCGTCTCCACGTAGGTGCCCACGGACATCACAATCGCCAGCAGCACCAGCAGCACAATCGTCACCTTCACCGACGCGAAAAACAGCCAGATCCGGTCCAGGGTACGGGAGGTGGGCATCCGGTTACTCGAACACCACTTCCGAAAGGCCCGGTACGCGCTCGATCAACATTAGCCGCAGGCCGCCTTCCATTCCTGCCATTCCGCCGCCGCAGCCGTCGCAGGACTCGCTGGAAAACTCCACGTGTGCCACACCGCCGCGCACGGAAATCAGTCTCACCGTGCCGCCTTCGCGCTGAAAAATCGGCTGCAAAGAGGCCAGCATCTTACTCACGTTTTCCGCCATGGTCCGGTCGGTATCGGTGATCGCATCCGCGCCGGGAAGGTTGATAGGATTAATACTCATGCCGTCCTTAGGATTCGTGTCCGGTTCTGTAAGCTGCCGCGCGCAGCGGGAGGCGTTATTCCTCCCGCTGCGTCGGGATAATTTCTACTTCTTGGAGTACATCATTTCCATGATCTTAGTGGCGTCCTTGGGACCGGTGACAAGGAACATGGCGAACTCCACGCTCTTGTCGTCCTTGATCGTGTAAACGTACTTCACGTCCTCGTCCTTCTTTCCCGTAGAAGGATCGTCCATCTTGCCCAGCAGACTAATGACCTTGCCCGAGGCGTCCGCCGTCCCGGCGGCCGTGCTGATGGTCGTGCCCATGTTGTCTATCCACGTCATCTGATAGACCTTCTTGAAATTGTCATAGCCCATCAGGCCGCGGCCTTCATAAGGCATGCCCATCATCTCGCCGTGATGCACGAATTGCAGATAGCGTCCGTCCAGTATCATCTCGTTGTGCGCCGTGCCGGGTTTCATCGTCATCGGATCGCCCTTCGGATCCATCCAGAATTGACCGGTGATCGCCCAGTCGCCTGCCATCATTTTCAGCACGTCATGCTGCGGACCGGGCTTCATCGCGGCCATCATCGCCGCCATATCGGGCTGGCCGGCGGGCGGAGTCTTGGCCTTTTCCTTGGTCTGCGCGCCGGCGAACACGGCAAGGGCGAGTACGAGGCTCAGGACGGTGAACATTCGATTGAAAGAACGCATGGAGACTTCTCCTTCTCGGAAATGAGATTTGCGGGTGGAACGATTCTTCGACTATCGTCAACGGGCAAAGCCCGTTGGATTCTTCCTAAGCGGCCATACCAGGCGATATCCAGTCGCGGCGGCCGCCGTTTTGCTAAGCAGCCCTGCGGCCTCTCAGGACACCAGCCCGATCTGCCTCAGCAGACTGTTGATGTCCCAGTACTGGCGGATATTCACCACCTGCCCATCCTCCATCTCGAAGATGGACACGCCGGGGATCTCGACAGAACGGTTGGTCGGCGCGATATCGCCGGTCGGGGACTTGAGCACGCCCTTATGCGTGCCCTTAAGCAGCCACTCATTCACCACCGTGTCATCCTGCGCCGTCTGATGGGTTAAGGTCACCTTCATGTCCGGAAAAGCGGTCCGCAGGATCCGGATGTAATTCAAAACATTGTCGCGCCCGCGGAAGGTCGTATTCCACGGCATATTCACCATCACACTGTTCTGCGCATATAGATTCGTCAGTTGATTCAGGTCGCCCTTGCTGATGATGGCATAAATGTCCTTCGAAATGGCGACGTTATCGGTTTCGACGTGAGCTGGCATGAATAGATATCCTCATATTTCGGTTAATCAGCCTGATCGCGAGCGAAGGATGTGCTGGCATGGAGCGCGGTCAGTCGGCGCTTCAGGCCGGTCATGCCCCTTCAGAGCGCGTGGCGCTCTTCGGACAGGTTGATCACACCCAGTTGTGTCATCAGCGACAGGGTGTCGAAATAGAGATGCGAATCCGTGAACAATCCATCCTTGACCTTGAGAATTTCGCACAGCGGCACTTCCACTTTGCGGCCCGTCGGCGGGATGTCGCCGTTGGGAGTCATGAACACGCCCTTGTGGGTTCCCTTGGCGACGAATTCCGTCACCACCTCGTCGGCGCAGGCTATCTGCCGCTTCACGTCGAGCGTCATGTCGGGAAAAGCCGTGCGGAAGTTGCCGATGAAGCCGATCACATTGTTGCGGCCCTTCATCACCTCTCCCGTGGACATGGAGGTCATCGTCGCGTTGTCCGAGAAGTGCTGTGCCAGCTTGTTCAGGTCGCCCTTGGTAAAGAGGTCGTAGCCTTCTTTTGCCAGCTTGGCATTGTCTTTGTTCTCTGCCGTTGCCATCATCCATCTCCTCATGATTACAGTGTGCACTCAGGCCGGATAGGCATATCGCCGGTAAATAAGGTGCCGCGCGCCCGCGGTAACTGCCGCGGGACGCGCCTGAAAATCAGTAGGTGTGATGCTCTTGCGTCAGGCCGATCCCCAACTGGGACATCAGCGTGGCGGCGTCGAAATACTCGTGGATGTCCACAATCTTGCCATCCTTCCACTGCAAAATGTGGCACACCGGGATCGTAATCGTCTTGCCTGTCGGCGGAATATCGCCACTCGGGCTGTGGAACACCCCCTGGTGGATGCCCTTGCCGACGAACTCGCTCAGCACAAGATCCGCACACGCAACCTGCCGCGTGGGAGAGATCGTAGCATCAAAGGCCTGCTTGTACTGGCGGAAATAGTCGATAATCGTGCTGGGTCCCTTCAACGTCTGGTCCATGGCGGCCAAATACAGCGTTGCGTTGTCCGTCAGCGTCATGCGCATGCGTTCCAGGTCGCCCTTGTTGAAGCCGTCATACACGTCCTTCAACTGCTTGAGATTGTCCTTCTCGT
Organism: bacterium; assembly: GCA_036504735.1. Lineage (NCBI taxonomy): Bacteria > bacterium. Next base: position 402,328 of record DASXUQ010000019.1, on the reverse strand, counting down.
TCCCTGCCATAAATCAGCCTCCTCGTGATAACACCGCGTTTCTGTTTGCAGTCTGTGAAGAAACAGGTACCGTGTGCTTCGGGCACACGCCGCAGGTAGTGTTGCAGTGTAGTAAGGATCCGATAAACGCAGGCCGTTAAAGGCCGGATGCAGAGTGCGCCTTATGCCCCCGCGACAATCCGCGCCGTCCCCGCCGGACGGTCGCTCACATCAAACTTATCCGCCTCAAGCAGCAGCGCGGCAATCAATTCATCTTCCGGCAGCGTGGCGATAATCTTGCCGCTCTTCAGCAGCATCCCCTTGTGCTTGCCGCCCACCACCGCCAGGTCCGCTTCGCGCGCTTCGCCGGGACCGTTGACCACACAGCCCATCACCGCAATGTGCAGCGGCTTCTTCAGATGGGCAATCGCCTTCTCCACCTTGGTCGCCAGTTCCACCAGGTCCACTTCGCAGCGCCCGCACATCGGACAGCTCACCAGCATCGGTCCGCGTGTCCGCAGCCCCAGCGATTTCAAAATCTCCCAGCCCACGCGCACCTCTTCCACCGGATCGGCGGTCAACGATACCCGCAATGTTTCGCCGATGCCGTTCTGCAAAAGATACCCGATGCCGATGGCCGACTTGATCGTCCCCACCGACGGCGGCCCCGCTTCGGTTACACCCAGATGCAGCGGATAATCGCAGGCCGCGCGCATCAGCGTGTAGGCTTCAATCATGCGCGGCACATTCGACGCCTTCAGCGACAGCACAATATTGAAAAAGCCTTCATCTTCCAGAAAACGAATATGCCGCAGCGCCGATTCCACCATCCCCTGCGGTGTCGGCCCGCCGTACTTGTCGATCAGATCCCGTTCTAAAGAGCCGCTGTTCACGCCCACCCGCATGGGAATCCCCGCTTCCCGCGCAGCGCGCGTCACCACTTTGGCGCGGTCCTCACCGCCCAGGTTGCCCGGATTGATGCGGATCTTGTCCACACCGGCGTCAATCGCCTTCAAGGCCAGCTTGTAATGGAAGTGAATATCGGCAACAAGCGGAATGTGAATCTGCTTCTTAATCGCCCCCAGCGCAGCGGCGGCTTCGTCATCGGGAACGGCCACCCGCGCGATCTCGCAGCCCGCCTCTTCCAGCCGGAGAATCTGCGCCACAGTGGCCTGAACATCCCGCGTGTCGGTCAGCGTCATCGACTGCACCGCTACCGGATGATCGCCGCCAATCGTCACAGACCCAATGCGGACTTCCCGCACCCGCTTCCCGGAAGGCATAGGCTCTACTTTCAAACCGCTAATTTCTGATGGGTTAAAACTTTATAATCTGACAGAGGTTGTCAGGATTGCTCGGATAATATACTAAGAAACCTCTGAATTGTCAACCGCCTTCCAGTGGTCTCAAAGGTGTTTTTGTTGACTCTGAGATATTGTGAATATCTGCACAAGGACGCACTGTGCCGGTCAGAGGATACAGTGAGTATACGCGAGTCTCATCTGTCGAGATCCAAGCGGGATGTTGGGTGGAGCAGCCCGAACAAAAACTCCTACCCCACACCCTCCGGGTGTGGACGAAAAACAGTCCCCCTATTCCGTCCCCGAAAAACAGACGCCGCCGCAAACAACCATAATGGTGTCTGCGGCGGCGCTTTGCCGTCAATGTGTTTTCCGGTCGTCGCGCCGGGTATCCTTAGCCTCGCACGCTTCAAACCGCTCTCAGAAATAGAACCTCTGCGAGAATGATGCTCCCACGCCGTGCGCCGACGTGAACATCCCGCCCGCCGAAGAGAAGTTCAAATCCAGCTCGTAATAGCGGAACCGCAATCCTGTACCGAATGAAAACAGACTGCTGTGCGGCCCACCGAACAACATGCCGCCTTCAATCGCCGCCCAGCGGAGTGGGGAGTAGGAGGTCGCCGCGCCCGCTTCAATACCCGCTGGACCTAATGGACTGCTTGTCGTCAGCGCGTTCACAATTCCCGCTACACTCAGGTTCGGGAAAAGCTGGTAGGAACCCGAAGCCCGGAGCGTCAGCGGCAGATGCAGTTTTGCCGTGCCACCCTTGATCGTTGTATCTTCGCTGGCAAAGGCCCGGTCCGTATACTCCTTGTTATCCAGTGAATCGAAATCGAGCCCCGCCATGCTGGTCCGCATGTGCGCCGTTTCGGTTTCCTTCACATTCCAGCTCATCGTGGCGCCGATCCGCTGCACCGCCAGCGCGGCTTTCCACCGCCCGTCTTCGGAGAGCTTCGCCGCCACACCCAAATCTGCGCCGAAGCCCCGTCCATCGGTTGCCAGCACATTCTGGAAACTGCCGTTGCCCTGAATCAGATGGTCAGTGACTACAAAGCCCGCCGTCGACTGCCGTGTGTCTGTGTAGGCAAATCCCTGATAGTAATGGAAGGCCAATCCCGCCGACAACTGTGGCAGATAATCCTGCGGAATGATCCGCCCATAGCTGAGCGAGACATCACTCAGGGCCAGAGACTCGCCGATCAGATCATTCAGCGAGTAGTTCTTTCCCAGTTTACTTCCCACCAGCGCGATCTCCGCCACGCACTTGGGAACATTGGCGTGCACCGTCGCCAGAGCCTCCGCATTGAAGGCAAAATTGCGGTAGCGAACTCCGAGTACCGGCAGGCCGAAGTCGGCTTGCAGCGAGAGCCCGCTGCTCGGAATCCGCGCCAGAATGGCCCGCGTGTCGGACCTGTCCCAGAACTTATCGCCTGCAATATGTGAATTCCAGAACCCCACCGAAAAACTGTTGTTCGATGCGGTGAGCCCGAACCCCGCAATGCCCGCCAGTTGAATCCCCATCGCTGTGCGGGTCTCTTCGGCCAGAAAGGCCGGATTGGAGAGCGCGCTGCCCGGACCGCGATGATCGAAGACGTGCGTCGCCCAGTCGGTCCCCGACGCATACAGGGCCGCGGGCAGAATCAGCATCAGAAGGAAAAGGCGCTTCATATCATTTCTCCGTGGACACGCGGTAGCGAACGCGGGCCGTGGCTGAAAACTTCACATAATCACTTCCGTAAGCGGCAAGCGTATCGCCCGCCGAGCCGTTCAGAGTCAGGTCTGGACGGATGTAGAAGACCTTCTGCTTGAACAGATCATAGCAACTCGCCGGCGGCTGCACCTCGGCGGTGCCATCCCCCGCGGCGACCACGCGGCCATGCGCCACCTGTGCCGGCGGCAGCGTCACCACGCACAGCGTCTCGGCGGGCATGCCCGAGTTGTGCAGCACGGCATTCGAATCTGCCGCCGCAATCAACCGTAGCGTTCCCGAAAACGGCAGCGCATTCCACAAATACAAGGTCAGCCCGAGTTCCTGAATGTCTTCGATCCCATCGGATTCCACCTTGTTGGCTTTGCCCGGAATATGCGTGTTGTCCAGCGTGAACTGCAGCGGCGCCGTCAGTTCAATCCGGCTGTGAATCATTGACGTATCATAGACCGTCACCGGCCCTTCCAGATGGATTGCCCCCGAGTAGCCGATGAGTTGCGGCAGCCTTGGGATCAGTGCCTCCAGCCCGCTGAACACCACCGTGGTATCCCGTCCCAGCCAGACATCCGCCGAGCGGTCCGCCGAGCCGATCACACTCCCGTCCCGCGTGGAGAACATCGACATCTGTAAAGTTCCCGTCGTCGGCACGGCGCTGTTCACCGTCAATCGCATGTCCATCGAGGCCGGATGAATATTCTCCCAGCCTTCCGGCGGCTGATCCAGCTCCGTCGAGTCCCGCGTGATATCCGCCTGCAGATTGTGCAGCACCCCATCGAACCGGTGGAACCGCAGCTCATCCGTGTTGAACGTGGCGAGGACCTTCTGATCACCGGCCACATACGTAATATCGTCCGCCGTTGCCAGACTGATACTCTTCAGGCGGCTGCGCACCTGTTGCGTCCCGTCATTGGGACGGAAGACATAGTCTGTCAGGTCCATCACCTCTTCGATGGACTCTCCCGGATTCATGAACCGCAGCATCGTCGCGGGATCACCCGCAGGGCTGACCAGGTTCGGAAACACCAGCAGCACCGAATCCGCAAACGGCGTCAGGTTCGTCGCCGAGATCGTCAAATGCCCCGTGGAAATCAACCCTTGCGTCACTTCGTGCTGCTGATTCAATTCATAGAGCGAGTCCGTAACCGTCTCCTGCCGGGGAAGCCTGCCCGTGTAGGTTGTTGCCAGAATCTCTCCGCAGGACATGGTGATGGTTACTCCCTGCGACGAGTCAATCAGCACCTGCGAGCCTCCCGCCGCCATGCCACTCACCTGCAGGAACATGGCATTGGTCAGACACTTTCCCTGTAGTGGCGTCGAATAGAACGTGTCGCGCCCGGATTCGATCACACCCGAATAGAGCTGCACGGGAGTGTCGCGGTCCGCCATCCAGACAATGTCCGCGCCGCTCACCGGATAAGGCAAAGAACTGTGAATATGAATATCGAGCTGCCCCGAATCGGCGCACGCTAAACTGAAGTCGCCGTTAAGCGGCGCATCCATCAGCACCGTAAAGGGGAAGGACGGCACATCACTCACGGCCCCATTCTGCGCCGCCACCGCAGGGTTCAGAGAAGCCAGAGAGGCGTCATGGGTCTGCGTGAAATCCACCGGAATCCGCAGCGCCTGCAAAGGCCGATCGATCTCGTGGCTCATCGCGTCCAGCTTCAGATGATCTCCCGGATGGATCGCCTCCAGTTCCTTCGTGTACGTAAAGAACAGCGCCGAATCCGGCAAGGTCATCCCGATGCCGGAACCCTCGGCCTGCAGCACCGAGTCCCCGTCCGCCACATCCGACAGGCGGTAGACGCGTGCGGAAATAGGAAGGCTGAACTCGGTATCCCAGGAGGCCGCGCTGGGTACTTTGGGGATCGCGCAGCTCCAGAGGAGCATCATCACGGCACACAATTCCGTGAGCAGCAGCAGAAAAAGACGTGGTTTCATCTCGCGCTTTCGCATGGTCATGTCATCATCAAAGGGTCGTCGACTTCAAACCGACAGGTGCGGTGTTGCCAAACAGCGGCATCCCCGCGCGTCGCCCCGAAAACCTAAACGTGTGCGTTTTCAGGCTCTTGCACGGTACCGCTCCTTGCTGGCAACGGGAACTACAGATCTGTTTTGGCAAGCCCCGTGCCGCAATTCTCCCATTGCATTTCTCTCTGCCGAAGAGTATCTTGTGCCGAGCTTACCCTTTCTGAGGCACTCCCAGCCCTTGCGCAGGTCCTCGATCCATCGCAGCACAGGAGGAGCACCCACCCCGCCGCCCCTGAGCGTCGCCGCGCACCCACGCTTCGCCGCGCTCAAACCGTTGCCGCGGCCTGCATCATAGTCTTTCTCCTTCCCCTACTTTAGTGGGGGAAGGCTGGGATGGGGGTGCATGCCCGGCTACAGCAAAATGCTGCCCGGCTCTTCTGCTCCCCTTTTCCTTCTTTTCCCCCTACTTCAGTGGGGGGAATACAAGGGGGGTGGGGAAAGTCCTTAGACCTCGACGAAGGCGGGGGGCCGGGGAGATGGGGGTCTGCGGGCAAAAATAAAGAAGGATAGGCATCCGCCGTAGGGGCACGACATGTCGTGCCCGTCTTCCCTGAACGAGGGGTGGCCGAAGGGCCATGTCGTGCCCGTCTTCGACCAATCTGCAAAACGGTAAGACCTTCTGCGGTCTTACCGATGGCATAAGGAGTCTTTCGCGATGATGAATTGGATTTTCTTAGGGCTGGTGATCTTCGGTGTGGTGGCGGCGGCCTTCAACGGCAAAATGGACACGCTCACCAAATCCACCTTCGATGCCGCCAAAAGCGCGGTGGAACTGGCCATCGGCCTCATCGGCATCATGGCTCTCTGGCTGGGCATGATGCGCGTGGCCGAAGAGGCGGGACTGGTCAAAGCCCTCTCGCGGCTGGTACGTCCCATCATGAAACGGCTCTTCCCCGATGTTCCTGCCGACCATCCTGCTATGGGCTCGATGATCTCCAACATCGCCGCCAACATGCTCGGCCTTGGCAACAGCGCCACCGCCCTCGGTCTGAAGGCCATGCAGGACCTGCAAAGCCTGAATCCCGATAAGGAAACCGCCAGCAATGCCATGATCATCTTCATGGCCATCAATGCTACGGCCATCACGGTGATCCCCGCCACTGTCATTGGCCTGCGCGCCTCGGCGGGAGCGGCTAACCCCACCTCCATCATCGGCACCACCCTCATCTCCTGCACCACCGCCAGCATTGTCGCGGTCACCTCGGCCAAAATTCTTCAGAATATCGGCCCGTACCGGAAGGAGAAGAAGGCATGAACGATTCCTTCGGACAGGTCGTGCAGGAGGTTTCAAGCTGGGCTATCCCTGTCATCTTCGTCCTGATCCTCGGTTTCGGCGCCCTGCGCAAGGTGCGCGTCTATGAGGTCTTCATCGAAGGCGCCAAGGAAGGCTTCAATGTCGCCGTGCGCATCATCCCTTATCTCGTCGCCATTCTGGTCGCCATCGGCATCTTCCGTGGTTCCGGCGCTATGGACTGGATCATCGCCGGCCTCACACCCATTCTCCGTCCCCTCGGTGTGCCGCCCGAAATCCTGCCCATGGCCATCATCAAACCGCTTTCCGGCAGCGGCGCATTGGGTGTGATGACCGAAGGCCTCAAAACCTACGGCCCCGACAGCCTCATCGGCAACACCCTTTCCACCATGATGGGCTCCACCGAAACCACCTTCTACGTCCTCGCCGTCTACTTCGGCAGCGTCGCCGTCCACCGCACCCGCCACGCTGTGCTCGCCTGCCTCCTCGGTGACCTCGCCGGCCTCACCATGGCCGTCTTCATCTGCAACCTCATGTTCGGGTAATGAATTCCCTTCCCCTCTGGAATATCTCCAATTCATCGCGCCGTCAGACGCGGTCGGAGGGGCGGATCTAAGATCCGCCCGCCAAACTCCGCCCTCTGGAAAACAAAAGGGCGCACCCTTACGGCACGCCCTTCACATTCATCCGGACTTGATTTTCGCTTTTTAGCTTTTCGCTTTTGTCAATGCGTCCAGCTCGTCCACCAATCCCGACCAGTACTTGATAAAGGCTACAATCGGCGCAGGCGTCGTCATGTCCACGCCGGCATCCTTCAGCAATTCCACCGGATGCTTGCTGCTGCCGCTCTTCAAGTAAGCCAGATAGCGGTCCGTCGAACCCTTCTTCGACTTGTCGCCTAAATATTCCGCGCGGATATTCTGCGCCAGTGCCACCGCCGCCGCGTAGCTCGTTGCATAGGTGTAGACATAGTAGCCGCGGTAGAAATGCGGAATCGTGGACCAGGACACACCCGACAGCTCTTCATATTCCGCCGCCGGACCGTGCCATTCCTTCAGCAGGTCGCTGTACAGCTTGTCGAAACTCTCCGCCGTCAGCGGCTCGCCCTTCTCCGCCATCTGGTGCGCTTCCCATTCCCACGTGGCAAACATCACCTGCCGGTAAAACGTGTCGCGCCCCGAATTGACATTCTGCTCCAGCAAAAACAGCAGATGCTTGCGCGCCGTTTCCTTGGCCGCGCCCTTCGCGTTTTTATAGGCCGCGCGCGCTTCATCCAGCAGCTTCATCGCCAGCAGTGTCTCGTTGGTCGTCGAGGCCACTTCCGCGTTGAAGATCACATAATCCCGGTTCGGGAACGGCTGGTTCTTCTCTGAATACAGCGTGTGCATCGAATGCCCGACTTCGTGCGCCACCGTGCTCACGTCGTCCAGCGTCAAGCCCTTCTTGTAATCGAAATTGTAAAGCATATAGGGATGCACGCCGTAAGTGCTGCTCGAATACGCGCCGCCGCGTTTGCCCTTGCTCGCATACACGTCCACCCAGCCGTTCTTCGGCGTTAGTGCCGTGGTGATGTCCGCAATGTACTGCTTGCCCAGCGGCTTCAAGGCATCCTGCACCATGGCCAGTCCCTGGTCCCACGTGTACCGCTGCTCTTCGCCTTCGGAAAAGCTCACATAGTAATCCCAGTGGCGGTAGTGATCGACGTTTAAAATCCGCTTGCGGATCTCGTCGTACTTGTGCAGCGGCGCAGTGTTCTCGCGCGTGGTCTTCACCAGGTTTGCATACACATCCACCGGCACAAAGGTCGGCGTCAGCGCGCGCTCCAGCGTGTTGCTATATTTGCGGGCCTTGGTTGCAAAGATGTCCTTCTTCAGATTGCCCGTCATCAGCGCCGCCAGCGTGGTTTCGTAGGCCTTGAACTGGCCCCACACCGCTTTGAAATATTTTTCCCGCAGTGCGCGGTCCTTGCTCGTGCGGTAGCTCACCCAGCCTTCATAGCTCACACGGACCGTGTCGCCCTTCTCATCCTTGATCGTGCCGAAGTTCATGTCCACGTCGGTGAACTTATTGTACACGTCCGACGGCGTCCCGGTGATATTTCCCGCCAGCGCCATGATCTCTTCTTCTTCCTGCGACAGCGTGTGCTTGGCCAGCAGGTACATGTCATCAAAGCTCTTGCGGTACGGTTCCAACTCCTTGTGCTGGCTTACCCAGCCCATCACCGTCTCCCGCGGAATCAGCAGCATCTCAGGCTCAAACCACGACAGCCGCTGATTGATCTGCACTCCCAGATCTTCCACCCGCTGCTCGCGTCCCGTCCACTCCGAATTTCCCATGTCCACGTCGAAGTGGTAGGATACATAGTTGCCGACGTGATCGTATTTGATTTCCATCGCCTCATCGAGCTTGTTGTACTCGATCAGGCTCTGCGCCGGATTCGTCGCGTCCTTGCCCGCAAATTTGCCCTTGAAAGCCGCCAGCTTGTCGAGATCGGCCTGAATCGCCTGCATATCGGCTTCCCACGCGGCGACGTTGGGATAAATATGCTCCGGCTTCCACTGATAGTTTTTGTCCATGGCGGCGCGTTCCTGCGCTCCGGCTGAAAGAGAAGCCGCCGCCAGTGCGAACGTCAGCGCGATGATGCGCGTGCGACGATGATGCATGAGAATCCTTTTTATGGTAGTTCGGTAAACGCGACAAGAAGACAAAGTATAGTGCATTTTGGCGTCGAAATCAAGAGGCCCCGCACTCCGGCAACTCTTCCCTGATTTAGAATCACCTTTCTGCTTTTTGTTTCATAGGATGTTCCACCCATGTATGTCGCAATTTTGATGCTTCTGCTCAGCCTGCTCGGCACCAATCTGCTGGCCGCTCCAGCGCCTGAAGTGACTATCAATCATTGGCTGCTGGCCGGGCCCTTCGAACTCCGTGCCCCTGTCTTTGCCGACACCGCGCAAGGTCAATTCGAGTCCCTGCTCGCCGCTGATGTCACAGACCTGAGCAATCTCCAGCCCCGCGAAGGCAGTGAATTCACCTCCTATCCCGGCCAAACCCTGAAATGGTCGCGTTTGGGTGCGGAGTTCGCCCGCTCTCCGGGCGCGTCGCCCCATTATGAAGCAGCCTATCTTGCCGCATGGGTCTCCACCGCCACCACACAAAACGTGCAGCTTAAGATCAGCGCCAGCACAGCATCCACCTTTGCAGTTTACCTCGACGGCAAACCCGTAGATGAGAAACCCCAGCAGGAAGCGGACGCTCCGCAGATGACCATCAAGCGCGTCCTCCACACCGGCAAACACCTGCTGCTTATCAAATCCGTGCGCTCCCCCCGTGCGGCCTCGTGGTCGGTCAAGGCGGACATTACACCCACCGCAGAAAACAGCATCACCCTTTCCACCGATCCCCGCCGCGCCCCCTCCAACTTCTCGGACAACGCTCTTTTCGACAACCTTTCCGCTCCCACTATCTCTCCCGATGGCAAATGGCTCGCCATTGTGCATTCTCACCGCGACCTGAAGCTCGTCAAAGAATCCTGGATCGAACTCTACGATTCGAAATCCGGCAAACTCATCCGCAGCCTCCGCCCGCTGAAGAGTCCCGACAATCCCTTCTTCTTTCCCAATTCGGATAAGCTCGGCTTCACGGCCAATGGTGACAGCGGCACCACACTTTGGGTGCTGAATCTTTCCACCGGCGACATCACAGCCGCCCTCAAACACATCGTCGGTCTGCAAAAGCTGGTCCGTTCCCCCGATGGTCAATTCGTCTATTACACCGCCGAGGCCGACAAGAAAACCGATGAGTCCGCTCCCAGTCTCTGGACCGCGCTCGAAGACCGCATGTCCGATTGGACCAACACCCGCAAGCTCTACATGGCATCCCTCTCCAGTGGCTTGACCCACGAGATCACCGCCACCGGCGACTTTGCCGTGGATGAATTCGCCCTCTCCCGCGAAGGTGACAAACTGCTCTTCACCCGCCGTCTCTCGCAAGTAGGCCGCCCCTACTACAGCACCGAATTCTGGCTCTATGACATTCCCTCCGGCAAAGCCACCCGCACCCTCGCTGCGCCGTTCCCCTGGGAGCGCCGCCCGCTCAATCTTACCTGGCTTCCCGGTGGCGAGCAATTGGTCTTCAGTGCGTCGCGTTACACCGTCGCGCCCGGCGACACCATCCCGCGTGACCTTATCGAAGGCGCGCTCTGGCGTCTGGACGTCCGCACCGGCAAAACCGTCAATCTCTCTTCCAAAGAGAACTTCAGCGTCGCCGAAGATGAAGGCCGCAGCGGCATGCTCTACAACGAGAAAGAGAAATCCCTCTGGCTGCAGGTTCGTGCGGGCGGCAGAGTCCCGCTCGTAAGATGTGACCCCTTCGCCGCCGCTCCCAAGTTCACCGAAATTTCTTTCAAGCTCCCCTTCATCGGTGACTTCGATCTCTCCCGTGACGGCACCTGCGCTCTTATCGCCTCCGATCCCGTGAGCCCCGTTGCGCTCTACCTGTCCGATTCGAACAAGCACACCCCCCGCCTCATTTCGAGTCCCGCCAAGAATGTTTTGCCCACGCTGGACATGGCGGCCTTCGACCGCTGGAACTTCACCGACTCCTTAGGCTATGCCATCGATGGCTGGCTCTACTACCCGCCCAATTTCTCGCCCGACAAGAAATGGCCGCTCGTCGTCTACTACTATGGTGGCACCTATCCGCGCGATGAACGCTTCTCTTTCACCTACCACTGGTGGGCCGCCAACGGCTACGTCGTCTATGTACTGAACCCCGCCGGCGCTATGGGCTACAGTGAAAAATTCGCCGGACTGCACGCTAATGATTGGGGCACCCTTGCCACCCGCGACATCATCGAAGGCACTTGCAAGCTCTGCGCGGCAAAACCCTTCATCGATTCCACCAAAATGGCGGCCTACGGCGGCAGTTACGGCGGCTTCATCACCATGGACCTCGCCACCAAAACCTCCATGTTTGCCGCGCTGGTCTCCGATGCTGGCATCAGTGACATCGCCAGCTATTTCGGCGGCGGCACATGGGGCTTCACCTATGGGGATATCGCCCTGCCCAACAGTTTCCCCTGGAACCGCCCCGACATCTTCGCCGGCAAATCACCGTTCTATCATGCCGACAAAATCCACACTCCGCTGCTGCTCATCCACGGTCTGGCCGATGACAACGTCCCGCCCCTCGAATCCGCCGAAATGTTCACCGCCCTGAAAGTCCTCGGGCGCGACGTCGCCTTCGCCCGCTTCCCCGACGAAGACCATTCCATCGCCATCAAATTCTCCGATTACGTCACCTACCGCGAAATGATGCTCGCCTGGTTCGACAAATACCTGAAACACGAGCCTGCCGCTTGGGATAATGTCAAAGACAAATTCGCCCCCGCAAAGTAGGGACACGGCTCGCCGTGTCCGTCTTCACCACAAAAAAGGGCGACCCGCACCGGGCCGCCCTTTTCTTAACATTCATCATCTTCTGGGCAATTGCACAGCGAATTCAGCGTCAGGGCTTGTTTGCCCCTTATCCCTTAGCCCTTATCCCTTAGCCTTCTACTTCAGCAGCATCATCTTATTCATCGCCGCATAGCTTCCGGCGGTCATCTTCACCAGATAAAGCCCGGACGGCAATCCCTCTCCATCGAATGCCACCTGATACCGGCCCGCGGCGTACTTGCCGTTGACCAGCGTCGCCACTTCCTGCCCCATCACATTGTAGACGATGATGGCCACCTGACTGTTCTGTGGCACATCAAACGGCAGCAGAGTGGTCGGGTTGAAGGGATTCGGATAGTTGGCGTGCAGCGCATACTCTGTCGGTACAGCGCCGGGGATCTGGTCCACCGACAGCACGTTCATATCCGCCTGAATCAGGAACGGACTTCCCGGCGCATTGCAGTACACCCGCAGCATGGTCGCGTATTCATTGGGTTGCAACTGCCCGGGGGCCGCCGTCACGGTCACCGTTGTGCTTCCGTTCGGGTTCACCGTGCCGCTGGACGGATTGCTGCTGAGCCAATTCACGCTGTCCACGATCTGGAACGTCAGCGGACAATTGCCGCCGCTGTTGGAGATGGTGAACGCTTGCGGTTGAGTCTGGAAGCGATGGACCACAAACGTCAGTGAACTGACCGAGAGCGCCGCCGCGGGTGAACGCAACAACACATTGACGGTTGTATTGACATTCGCTTCCACCGCCACGTTAGCCCGGGCGGAATCACAATGCGTACTGTGCCCGAAATGCACCGTGTAGACTCCCGGATCAACGGGCAAAATCCAATGCCCGGCGGCATCGGTGTAGGCCGTATCCGGTAAACCTGTCACCCATACGTGGCCATCTTCGAGGGGTGGGTTGGTTCCGCCAAGGTGCCCCATCGTGCCTGTCAGCGCCTGTTGCGGTCCGCCCCAGAACTTCACCGAGCTATTATTGACGGGCATGAAGTCGCCGCTACTCTGGCACCACAACGACACGCCGTCGGTGCCATCCGCATTCTCCACGCCGACAATCCCGAAGTTGTCAGACAAAGCCTGATAGTTCAGGGTGATGCCCCCACGGGAATCGAGAATAACCTGCATGCTGAACGATCCGCTGTTCATATAACGCGGCACATCATTCCAACTGATGATGCATCGCTGGTTGGCGGCGTCTGCATAGTACAACACCTGGCCATGTCCCGACGGCCCGGGATTCAGATCCGCGCCAAACAGGTAGATGGCATTATCGGGAACTCCCTGAGTGGGAGGGCATCCGCTGGTCCAGCTTGTCATGCCGCTGAACTGCACAAAGCCATTGGAGGTCACGTTCACCGTGGTGAAGGTCTGTCCGTAATAGCTGAAGTTGAAGCCCAGATCATACGGTCCTTCGCTGCAATCATCGCAGGCTACAATCGGCGTTCCCGTCGCGGAAATATCCACCCATTGGTACTCGATGGTGTGCCACGGGCTGATGACGGAGCCGGTGGCGCTGGCTCCGGCGCTTTCATTGGGCACCTCATCCACAGCCTTGACCGTCCACGTATAGACAATCGCCGGATCGGGCGGCGTGCTCATAAATTGCCCCACCCCCGGACCAATCGGCGTCGGCGTGACCAGCACGTCGTCCCTGTAGACGCGAATGCCGGCCAGATCAACCAGGGTCGAACCGTCGGCATTGAGCATCGGGTCGGTCCACGTCAGTCGCATCTGCGACTCCCCCACCGATGTCAGCGCCAGATTGGTCGGAGCCGCCGGAGCCATAGCGCAGACCGCCGTCGCGGTGTTCGACGGCAGGGACAGGCCATTGTCGTCATACCGGGCCCGCACCACATAGCTGTGGGGTTGGTTTTCCGGCAACGGCGTGTCATCGTAGCGTGTGATCGTCGGTGCAACAGAATCGCGCGGGGCATCATCCCGGAAGATCACATAGCGGATAATATCATCAAGGCTTCGGCCTCCGCGTCCACGGGATGCGGAAGATGCCGCCAGCACGTGCGGCGCGTGCGGTGCCACGCACGTGCGCAGGCGCTCTGCCATCTGCCAGGCCGGCATCGTAGGTCCGCCTGCCCCGAACAGCGGGCTCACCGTCATCGGCCCCCACTGCTTTTTGTCCGTGCGGCTATCGGCGCGTAAGGAAAGGGCTTGGGTATCCGGTGCGGACTGCAACGCCATGCTTACCTTTGACGGATGAGCCCCGAAACCTTTGGCCACGCTTGTGCGGCGCACGACAGCCGGAGCCAATTCATAGTTGCCCCGCAGGCCGCCGCCCATGTCCCCGATCACAAAACAGCGTTGCATCGGAATGTAGGTGATGCCCGGTTCATAGGGATTCCATACTGTCCCGTCCCAACTGTAGAAGAAGGTGTTGTTGATAAACGGCGTGGTGGCGTCACCGCCCACGTACAGCGGTGTATCCGTGAGTTGCCGGATGCCCACATAAAAGGATCCGTTATCGAAGGTCACCGGCGCGGACAGCGACCACTCCTGAAAAGCCTCGGTCTGGTCGGTCTGAACCGTATCGTTGACTCCCAGCGGCTCGAACGTCGGATGCCCCGCTCCGTCGTCGGCAAATACGCCAATCTGAATCGGGGCTCCCGGCGTCGCCATCTGCGTGAAGTAGGTCTTGATCCGCGTCACGGTAATCGCGCCGACTCCTTGGTAATGGGCCACAAGCCAGCCGAACGGCGGCGCTGAACCCCAGCCCAGTCCGCCGGTATCGTCCGTTCCGTCATCGTAGAATGCTTCCACTTCCGGCGGCACTCCCGGCGCAATCCAACTCAGGCGGATCCTGTTGTCGAAATGGCCGTTCGCCGAAAGCATTTGCGGCGGAATTGGCCCGAACGGATTGGTGACCACATTCGATGGCCCCGACTCGAGCGGTGGGTTCAGAACATTGTTGTCGATGGCCCGCACCGAATACTGGTAAACCCCGTTGGCTTCCAGCGTGTCGAGCATCCAGTTCTGCGTGCGGCCCGTCACGGTCTGGCGCACAGTCCAGTCTCCGCCGTCCAGCAATTTGCGGTACACCCGGTACCCGTCTACCAGCAAGTCCGGACAGACATCCCAGTGCAGACTGTCTTTGCGCGCTATCGTCCGCACCGTGCCCGTCACGTTCGTTGGGGCGGGGGGCGGAGAACGCAGGATGACAAAATTGGCTCCGGTGTATCCGTTGGTGTCCAGAGCGATACTCAGCGTGTCCTCATCATAGCCGGTCAGTGAAGCCCGGATGCGGCGGTCGCCGATCTGCACGCTATCCAGCACAAAGTCGCCGTTAGTGGCCGGATGCACAGAGGGATGATGCGCGCCATTCGCGCGAATGGTCACCGCAGGCACGGAACCCGTGCCGCCATCCAGTGAAACATGGCCGGTCACCGGCGCAAAGGTGGACGCGCCGCGCCAGAAGACAACCGAACTCGAATCATGCGGCACAAACAGGCCGGTGTTTTCGTAAAAAACCTGATAGGCGGCAGTGCCGTCGCAATTCTCCACGCCCACCAGACCCCCTTGGTTCTCAGCGGGAATGCTCAGGTAATTGTACGTGACCGAACCGTCGTCCTTCAATACTATCTGGAAACTGAAATGCGTTCCGTTCCATAGGTGGGACACGTCCAGCCAACTGATGATAAACCGTCCCGCGGCGGCATCGGAATAATACATCACCTGTCCGCCCGCCGGCAGATAGAGGTTGTCCCAATAGGGGTACAGGGCGCAATTCGGTTCCTCCCGGTTGGGAATCGGCATACTCCATCCGGCGGAAGAGCCGCCGTCAAACGAGGCGAAACCGTTGGAGCAGACATAGATGTCACTGTAATCGGTGCCGTAGAACTCAAACGGAAAACCGAGGGCAAACGGTCCGGTCGTCTCGTCGTCGCCGGTTAATCCCGTATTGGCGCCAATCGTCGAAATGTCGGTCCACTCGTAAGGAGTCTGCATCCACGGCCCGAGCACGCTCCCGATACAGATTGCCGCCGGTCCTTCATTGCCCGCTTCATCCAGGGCCGACACGGTCCATGTGTACATCGAGTCCGCGCTTGGCGGCGTGTCGAGGTATTCCTGTACACCGTGCGCTGCCGTTCCCAGCAAGGTTCCGTCACGGTAAATGCGGCAGTTCGTGTGGTCGATGCAGGGAGTCCCGTCGCGGTTTACCACCGGATCCCTCCACGTCAGTCTCATGCGGTGAATTCCGTCCGGTTCCGGAGTGAGCGCAGCGGGCGCGCCCGGCGCCATGGCGGCCATCGTGGTTACGGAATTGGTCCGGCCCGATTCGGTGCCATCATCATAGAAGGCCGACACCTGATACGTGTGAGCCGTGCCTTCCGCCACCACATCGTCGTAGAGCGTCCGTGTGGCGTCCACGCTGTCGTGCAGCACGTTGTCGCGAATAATGTGGTAGCGTACCACGTCATCCAACGCTCCCGGCCTGCGCCGCGGACTCGATGCCGGATTCACGTGCGGTGCCCGTGGCCCTGTGGCATTCGGTGCCATGGCCCGCTCCGCCAGATAATGCGCCGCCTTTGCCGATGGGTGACGCCCGCTCGGAGCCGGATTCATCACCACCGGAGTCTTGGAGTGCTTCGCCGTCCGTGCCACCGCGCCGCGCCACGCGCTCTTTTCCACCGTCGAAGCCAGTGCCGCCGCACCACGCGTACAAACCGGCGAGGGCAGCAACTCCACGGCGTTGCCCATGTCACCGACCACCACCGCGCGCTCCATGGGAATCATCTCGATGTTCGGCTCGAACGCCGTCCAGAACTGGCCATCATAGTTATAAAAGAAGGCGTTATTCACGAACGGCGAGGTTATGTCGGCGCCGATATTGATCGATGTCGTGTTGACCTGCCGGATGCCGACAAAAAAGGAGCCGTTGTCGAACGTCACCGGCGGATCGAGGACCCATTCCTGGTACTGGTCGAGCGGTGCGTCCTGCGTAACGTCCATCACTCCCAGCGCCTCCAGCGTCGGCTGTCCCATGCCGTCATCGGCAAACGTCCCGATCTGAATGCTGTTGCCGGCTATCGCGGAATTGGTGGAATAGATCTTTACCCGCGTCACCGTAACCGGCCCGTTTCCGGCAAAGTGCGAAACAATCCAGCCGAACGGCGGCTGCGAGCCCCACCAGCCAAGGCCATCTACTTCGTTGGTGCCGTCATCGTAAAAGACTTCCTGCTCCGGCGGAACACCCGGCGCAAACCACGACAGGCGAATGTGATCGTCATAGTTGCCGTTGGCATGCAGCCTCTGTGGCGGAAGTGCGCCATACAACACCTGTACCGCCGCGGAGTGCGCGGATTCTAATGCCGGCGGCGTGACGTCAACATCCCGCGCGGTCATCACATAATCGTAAATTCCCGGCACCGTCAAAAGATCCATCCCGCCGGTGCCCGTATATGTTCCCGCCAGCGTGTACGCGGTGTCTTCCCGCAACTTGCGGTACACCCGGTAGTCATCCACCAGCGGATCGGGCGACACGTCCCAAGCCAGCGTCGCTTCGCCCGTGGCGTTGCTGACCGACACCGTGAGCCCCGTAGGGACAGGCACGGGGCCGCGGCGAAGGGTCAAATTCTGGCCGGTCAATCCGCCCGCAGGTACCACCACCGGAGAGGTGATAGTCTGGTACCCTGCCAAGTGAGCGGAGAGCACACGGTTGCCGGTCTGCACATTGGCCAGAGTATAGGCGCCCGACGCGTTCGGGTGCGCCGAAGGGCTGTTCAGGCCGTCCGCCCGCACCGTCGCCAGGGTCACGTTGCCGTTGCCGCCATCCAATGTCAGCGTTCCTGAAACCGTCACCCCCACCACCGGCTGCAGGCCCCACACCACAACGTCGTCCATGTAATATCCCGCATACTCCATCACTCCGTCCGAACCGAAGGTCAAACGGAAGATCGGTGTCTGACCGATAAACTGTCCGATGGGGATAACCGCATAGCGCCAGGCCGGATCCAGCGAACCGCTCCAGCACGATTCATTCCCGCCACACATCCACTCGCCGTTCGTTGTGCCGGTATAACCATCCTGCGGAGTCACCGGTTGCCAGGTGTTGCCGCCGTCTACGCTGGCTTTCACATTGCACCCGTCCCACGGACTCTCAATCTGGTACCAGTACCAGAATTCCAGAGTCGCTCCAGCGTCCACCACAGGCAACCCGATAGCCAAATCCAGGTGGCCGCACACCGAGGTGCCGTAATTGTCATGCAATCCCACCGCCCACACGCCCGTGCCGCTGTGAGGCTCGGGTCCCCCGGGATTGGTCGGCGTTCCCCACTGCCAGACATCGTTATCCGCCACCCACATCCCGTCGGTGACGTCCAGATCTTCATGGTAGACTGGATTGCCCGCCAGCACCGGGACGATGCTCGGCGCGCTGTGTGCCGTGTCATGCTTGGCCTGCACATAGTAAATGAGACTGCCCTGCGGCGCGTTTGCATGTGTAAAGGCCTGCACGCCGGGAGCGATCTGGGCAAGGCGTTGCTCAGGAGCCAACCCTCCGAGGTAAATCAGAATGCTGTCCGGCGTCAACGGATTTCCGTTGGTGTCGTGCGTCGGGTCTGCCCACGTCAACACGACATTGGGTGCCGAGTAGGTCGCGGTAAGCTGTGTCACCCGTTCCGGAATCCCATCCGGCTGGCCCACCAGAATCGCAAGGCCGTTCGCTGGCAGCTCGCCGGTGCCGTCATAGCAGATTTGCAACGCCTGCGTGCCGGACGCATTTTCGATGCCCGCCGTACAGCTCACATTTTGCGGCACCGTCTGATACTGGAACAGAATATTGCCGTTGGGAAAGAGAATCACTTCGAAGGTATGGGCTTCGTTAGTGTCCCGGTGCGGAACCGCAATCCAGCTTACGATAAACCGCTGATGGACCGCATCCGCATAGTACTTGACCTGGCCGGTTGTCCGCGTATCCAGATCATCCCAGAACGCATAAATCGCGTTGTTCGGCACCCACGTGGTGGGAAGAGACGTCTCCGTCCAGTCCATGCTCGTGCCGCCGAACGTCAGAAAGCCGTTCATGCAAACCCGCACCGTACCGTAGGTGTTGCCGTAAAACGGAAAGGAAAACCCGATATCATAAGGTCCCGTATTCCCGTCGTCAGAGGAGGGGACCGCTGTGCCGGAGGTAGAGATGTCCACCCAGGCATAGGTCGTGTCGCGCGCCGCATAATCATCCAGCGGATTTTGTGGCCGCCGGGGATGCCCCGCCACACCTGCCACGTGCTCTTTAGCCCGCGCTATGGCCGAAGGGACGTTAATATAACTTCCCGTGGTGGCGTTGATCCGCCCAGCCAACTTGATGTCCTGCGCCGACAGCATGTCGCGTGCTTCCACCTTCGCCTTCAACCGGGCGATATCCGATGGTCTGACGACCGCTGCACTCAGCGCGGTTAAGGCCAGCAGCAGCAGCAATGCCGTGGTCCAGAGCCTGGACCGTTTCCCGTTACTCATGGCTGACTCCTGAAATATGGTCACAAAGGGTTTGTGTACCCTCGAATTAACATACTTTTTCTGTACAAGTCAAGGAAGAGCCGCTCTCTCCCGCCATTTTTCCCCTTCGTTCACATTGCGGCATGTCGCGGCTTGTATGCGGCCAAAAACACTACTCTTTGGTCATCAATTGCCTTTTCAAGATCCTGTATATCAAAACATTGGTCCCTTCACTGCTCAGGGACCACAGCGGATGCCCGCTTTTGCCTGCCGGAGCAGGCCGAATTCACTCGAATCAACCTCGCAGATCATAGCAAAATCTGGCAATATGATGGACAGATTCCTTTTGTTGCGCTTCAACTATCCGGAGCAAATTCGATAGACTCCGCATGGCTTTGTAAGAGGCATCGAACATCTGGACCTTGTCCACTTACACCCTGGTCATACTCTGCACTTTATTAATAAACAAATCCTTAATAAATATCGATGTTCAGCAGGCGCAGATGCCGTCACCGTATCAGGTTGTATTTATTGCAACTGAAACCTCCGAGCGTGGACCAGTTCGACTGACCGGAAGCCCGTTTTGGTTGGCAAACCATGTGAATTATGTGCAGGCACAGTATTGCATACCCCGCGAACAATCCGTACCTTTGGTGCCAATTGTCGGAAAGAATGTACCTGTTTTTCAACAGTTGAATGACGAACTCGGAGGATTTCATGGGCCGTTTGCTCGGACTGCTACTTTGTGCCTTCTTACTGCTCACAGTAACGTCCACCTTTGCGTCTGAAATCAGCGACCTGTCCCTTGGGATGCGTGACTTTACACAGTCGCAAGCGCACCTGAATGTGTCGCGGACCTCCCCGGAATTGACGAGAATTTCCCTCGCCGCCCCGGTTGTGGTGATGCAAGATCAGATGGTGAATTATCAATCGTACCAAGCCTTCGGTATCGCGGGCGAATCCTTCGTCAAGGATATCGGCAGCCCCACCGTGCCGCAAGTTACTCGCTTCTACCGCATCCCCAATACGGGCAGTGCGGAGATGGTCATTTCCGATGCCGACTATGATCTGGTAGAGAACGTCAATTCTCTCCCCGTCCAGCCTCAGGAACCGGCCTTCGGTACCGTCACCCGCAATGAAGCAGTCTACAGCAAGGATGGCTGGTATCCGGAGAACGTGGCGGTGATGAGCGATCCCATGATCATGCGCGACTTCCGCGTGGTCACGGTCACGCTTTACCCCGTGCAGGTCAATCCGGTCACCCATCAGGCCCGCATCTACCGCAACCTCAGCGTCGATGTGGTCGCCAATAATCGTCCCGGCGTCAACGAACTGCTGAATCCCCATCGACCATCCCGCGAATGGGCGTCGATGTACCGCGCCATGATTCCCAATCTCGATGACTCCGCCCTCGATGACGTGACTACTGGCCCCGGCAGCATGTTGATTCTGACCTCGACCAACGCGATCCCCCGGCCCTTCGCCGACAGCCTGTTCGTCTGGAAGACCCGCCAGGGCTTCAAGGTGTCCGTTGATGCTCGCGCGTCCTGGACGTCCGCCGCGGCTATTACGGCCATCCGCAATGCCTATGCGGCTGCGCCGGTCGATGCTCCTCTTGAATTCGTGGTCCTGATGGGAGACCCCGGCGCAGCTTGGGCGATTCCCATCGACAATACCGATAACAGCTTTGATCACAACTATGCCCGGGCCAATACCGGCGACGATATCGAAGACATCGCCGTAGGCCGCCTTTCCGGCGGTGACGCTGCCACGCTGGCCACCATCAACGCCAAGATCATGGGCTACGAGCGCAATCCGCACATGGAAAGCTCCCCCGGCGTGGCCGATACCATGTGGTTCCACAAAGCCTTCCTCTATGCCAGTGTGGGCCGCAACTGTGTCGACAACGCGTTAGCCATGCGCTGGGGCCGGCAGCAGTTCATCAACAATACCGGCGTGGACAGCGTCGATTTGGCGACTCACCCCACCGATGCGGTCGTGGAAAGCGATGTGCTTCCCCGCCTCAATGCGGGCGTAAGCTTCTTCATCTGGCGCGGCAGTTGGATCGGCGGCATGTCCTCCAGCATCGCCAGCCGCCTGAACAGCACGTGGCGCCTTCCCGTCTGCATGACGGTAACCTGTGATGCGGGCGACTACAACAGCAGCGGAATCAACGGCCCTGCCGAAGACTTCCTCTGCGAAGGCACGGCTGCCAATCCCAAAGGCGCGGTGTGCGGTATCGGAACATCTACGTCCGGCACCGAAAATGGAGCCAACATTATTCTGGCCAGCGGTCTGCTCTACAACATCACCGATCTGACCGTTGAGCATCTTGGCACGGCCGTCGCCGGAGCCAAGGCCCAACTCTACTACTCGTTTGGTCCCACGTGGCCGGATCCGGAAGGTTACCCCGGCGGCATTGCCGCCAAGTTCAGCCGCCTGTTTAACCTGCTCGGCGATCCCAGCCTGTCCATGTGGACCGACGTGCCGAAAGTCCTCGACGTCACCCACCCCAATGCACTCAACGTGGGTGCCCGTTCGGTGGACATCACCGTCACCCGGGCCGCCGATGCCATCCCCGTGCAGGACGCGGTCGTCTGTCTCTGGAAGCGTGGCTCCGACTCCACGTGGGCGACGGGCATGACCGATGAGCAGGGGCATATCACTCTGCCGGTCAACGTCAATGCCGCCGGCGATATGTACCTCACCGTCACCAAGCGCAACCACAAGCCGTTCCTCTTTACGATTCCCTGCGGCCAGGTGGATGCTATGCCGATGTACAGTTCCGTCGTGCTCGATGACGACAACAGCAGCGGCACTCATGGTAACGGCGATCATGTCATGAACGCAGGTGAGACCATCGACCTGCCGGTTTACATCCGGAATTTCGGCAATGCGGTGACGGTGACGGGTATCAGGGCCGTCCTGACCAGCAATAATCCTCGGGTCACGGTTTCCACCGACAGTGCCTCCTATGCCAATATCGCCCCCGGCGATTCTACGCTGGGCTCAACCCCGTTCCGTATCGTTGTCGCCCCGGATATGCAGAACCACGAAACGGTCCTGCTGACTCTGACCATCAACTCCTCGGCTCCGCTGGCGGTGGGTGCCATTCCCTTAACCTGCGTCGCGGGCGAGGCGCTTTACCAGCGCCACAATCTCAGCACGGTGCTCAATCCCGGCTCAACGGCCAATCTGACGGTTGTGGTGCGCAACACGGGTACGGTCCCGATGCTCGGCGTCACCGGCCACCTGACTCCATTGACTCCGTTTGTCCAGGCCGACGTCGGTACGGCGTCTTTCGGCGACATTGCCGCCGGTGCCTTGGATTCCAACTCCGCCAGTCCGTTTACCCTGACCGCTAATACGATGACCTTCCGCGGCTTGCAGGCTCCCATGCGCCTGATTCTGACCTCGGCAGCGGGTTTTGCGGACACGGTCCAGTTCAACGTCAGTGTGGGCACGGCTCAAGCGACCGATCCCACGGGTCCCGATGCCTACGGCTACTACGCGTATGATAACACCGATGCAGCCTATGACATTCATCCGACCTTCGCCTACGTGGATATCAGCAGCTCAGGAACGTTGCTGAGCGCCGCCTCGCAGGATCCGGGCGATAAGCAGAACCTCACGCCGATCATGTCGAATGTCGTACGCCTGCCTTTCGGCTTCAAGTTCTACGGTCGGGTCTACGATTCCCTGACCGTCTGTTCCAACGGCTGGTGCGCCTTCGGCAATCAAAGCTGGTACGACGGCTTCCGCAACTTCCAGATTCCCGCCATGCGTGCTGCCGATGCCATGATCGCCCCCTACTGGGACGATTTGCAAACCACCGGCACGGGGCATGGCGTATGGGTGAAGAGCGATACCACTAACCATCGCTACATCATCCAATGGAAGGCCACCGCCAATCAGGGCGCGCCCAACCTTGACTTCGAAGTCCTGCTCTACGACACCACCTATCAGCCGACCTTCACCGGCAACGGCAACGTCGTGGTGCAGTACAATCATGTGGTGATGAACATCAATCCGCAGTTCGGTGACGATGCTCCCGGCTGCACCATCGGCATCCAGATGCCCGGCAATCTCGTCGGCCTCCAGTACGCGTATCAGAACTCGTACTCCCCCGGCGCAGCCACCGTGTCCGACGGACGGGCGATCCTGTTTACCACCGACGCGCGTATGATGTTCGGCCAGATTCAGGGTACCGTGCGCAATGCCGCCGACAATCTGCCTATGGCGGGCGTCACTGTAGGCGTCAACGGCTATGCCTATCATGCCACCACGGATGCTGCTGGCCATTACCTGATTCCCGACGTGCTCATCGGCACCTATGGTATGCATACGTCGTTCCACCGCTTTAACAATGACTCCGTCGCCAACGTGCTGGTGCAGCTCGACAGCACGGCTACCGCCGACTTCAGCGTGCATCATCCCGAGATGACGTTGTCCACCGATTCGCTGGTCGACAGCATCAGCGGCTCGCCCGCTCAGATGACGTTCAATATTGTCAACAACGGCAACGGTCCGCTGGATTACAGTATCCGTACGCTTTTCCCCGGTGACAATAATCCGACCCCGTGGGATTCGGTGGGCAATATCCAGGCGACTCAACTGACGAACAACTTCCAGCTCTGGGGTTGTGAATTCATGGGTGACTACTGGTATGTCACCGGCGCCGATCCCGGCATCGGTCACAGTGTCATCTACAAGTTCGGTCTCGACGGCGCTCTGGCCGCTACCATCCCGCAGCCCTCCTCCAGTCTCTTCGGCTGGTTCGATATGGCCACCGACGGTCACCTGATCTACGGTTCGGACGGCCATGTGATCTACGGCATCGACGAGAACGGTCAGGTGCAGGATACCATTCCCAGTCCGCTCAATCCGACTCGTGCCATTGCCTACGATTCTCTGACTCATCATTTCTGGATTGCCGACTACACCTCGGACATCTACGAGATCGACCGCAACGGCGCCATTATCAATCAGGTTCCCAACACCAGCCAGTTGACTATCACCGGTCTGGCGTGGAACGCGCTGGATGCCAACGGCTACAAGCTCTACATCTTCAGTCAGGACGGCGCATCGCAAACCCGTCTGACGCGCATGATGACCTCCGCGCCGTACACAAAAGAAACGGTGCTTGATCTGCCCGGTCAGGCGGGCGACCGCTCCGGCGGCTGCACGATCACTCCCGCCTGGAACAGCACACTGATGGTCTTTGCGGCTATCATGCGTGGCGCGTCCGGCGCCGATCACCTCGAGATCTATGAGATGACCTTCAACACTTCGTGGATCAGCGCCACGCCTGCTCCCTGGAACGTTCCCGGCGGCGGCAGCGGCGAAGTCACGGTGCATTTCGATCCCGCGTCGCTGCGTGATGGTTCCTATCGCGTGGACCTGCATATCTCCAGCGCAGTTTATGACACCACACAGATCCTGCCGGTGCGCCTGACGGTCTACCGTGGCCCCAACAGCGCCCAGCCCCACGTGACCGTGATGCCCGCGCAGTATGCCTTGCACCAGAACTATCCCAATCCCTTCAACCCCACCACCAACATCCGTTATGAGCTGAAGACCGAAGGTCTGACGCGCCTGTCTGTGTTCAACGTGCTGGGCGAGAAGGTCGCCGATCTGGTCAATGCCAAACAGCCCGCCGGCTTCTACGACATCTCCTTCGACGCTTCGGCTCTGCCCTCGGGTGTCTACTTCTACCGCCTTACAAGCGGCAACTTCACCCAGTCGGCAAAGATGATTCTCATGAAATAACCCCATCCATTGGGCAAACAAAAACCCCGGCGGTTCATCCCGTCGGGGTTTTTTGTTCACCGTTCAGAAAGGGCGCCCGGCCCTTTAGATCTCATCCTCAACCACAGCGGAAGTTGCTTTTGCCGCCACCGCCGACTCGTCCCGCCGACAGGAAATCGGAGGCGGTCAGCGAGACCTTCTTCTCGCAGTCTTTCTCATGGCAATAGGGGCATTCCAGCTCATGGTCGTCATCGCTCAGGGCTCGCAGAGCTTCGAACTCGGCTCCGCAGTTTCGACACTGGTAATCGTAGAGGGGCATAGGTGTCTGTTAAGGTTGGTGTTTTTATGTGGTGTGAAACTCGTCTTTCAATTCTTCTCGCAGGGCGTGCATGCGCTCATGCAGTTCGGCCAATGCGGTCAGCAGCCGTTCGCGTTCCGCCGGCGAAAATCCCTCCAGCAGCCGCGCATGGAATCTCTGCCGGAACTCCGCCGCGCCCTTGGCCGCCGCTGCGCCCGCCGGCGTCAGCTTCAGTTCGTGCGCTCGCCGGTCGCTCTTGGAGTCCGCCCGCTTTAAAAGCCCTTTCTCCACCAGACTCTGCGCCAGCGGAGTTAATCTGCTGCGGGCCACACCCAGCTTCTCTGCCGCCGCAGAAGGGGAGAGGGAACCCTGCTCGGCCACCATCAGCAGCAAATGTCCTTCCACTGCCGATAAGCCATAGCGGCCAAAGATCTCCGTCTCCTTGCTCACACAGCAGTCCGCCAGATCCCGCGTCAAATGGGCCAGCAATCCTGCCTGGTCCATCCCTTGCGGTAACATCTCGGATATAGGTCCGGATTGATGATTCATAGTGTGAACAATATACAGCCTTAACCACACAATGTCAAGCCCGAACTGTGGTGCATAGTGAACGCACGTTCAGTTCGCGGCAAATTGATATTCCGTTAGTTGCGTTTTCAAGTCCCTCAATCATGGTTGCGAAAGCCGGAGGAAATCTTTAACTTTGAGCATGATCAATTGTCTTGCCTCTCCTCATATGTTCGCGGTGGCGGTCGCTCCGCGCCCGCCCCAACTGCGAGGATGCCCATGAGAATCGCCTACGTCCATGGCAACGGCTTTCCCACGGTGGATGCCAATGTGGTGCAGGTCAGCCAGATGTGCAGCGCCTTTGCGTCCTTTGGGCACGAGGTCACACTGTTTGTGCCCCGCGCCGAAAAGTACGCCACCGATGCCGAAGCCCTCGCCGCCGCGCCGCAAATCTTCAGCGGGCAGCTGCCTTTCAAGGTGCATTTCGTGCCCCGCGTGCGGATCATGGGCCGCATGGAGTTGCTCGGCTCGGTGCGCAGCACTTTAAGCGCACTCAAGCAGCATCCCCTCGATCTGGTCTATACCCGCAACCCCTACACCGTAGCTTTCCTGCCGAGTGCCAAGCTGCCTTATGTCTTCGAGGTCCATGAGGTCAATGTGCATGTCAAGAACATGCTGCTGGACCGCTATCTGCGTTCGACCATCGTTCACAACTCCCGCAAGAGTTCCTGTGCGCTGATCGTCTCGATCTCCGAAGCCCTTTCCAAAATCTGGGAAGACTTCGGCGTCCCCCGCAGCAAACTCCTCTCCGCCCACGACGCCGTCGACCTCTCCATGTTCGACATTACCCTGACCAAGCAAGAAGCGCGCTCTCGTCTGTCCTTATCCCTTATCCCTTATCCCTTATCCCTTAGCCCTCGCCCCATTGTTCTTTACACCGGCTCCCTGAAACCCGACCGCGGCCTCGATCTCATGCTCGCGGCGGCAAAAGAACTGCCGGAGATGGATTTCTATTTCGTCGGCGGCAAGGATGAGGAGATTGCCCATTGGAAAGCCGAAGCCGCGCGCTTCAAGCTCGATAACGCGCATTTCCCCGGCCGTGTGCCGCACAAAGAGATTCCCCTCTGGCTGGCGGCGGCGGATATTCTGCTGATGATGTGGACATGGAAAGTCCCCACCATTCGCGGCTGCTCGCCCATGAAGATGTTCGAATACATGGCCGCCGACCGCCTGATTGTCGGCCCCGCCTTTCCCACCGTCTGCGAGGTGCTGGAGAGCGGCAAGGACTCTCTGCTCTTCGAGCCCGACAATCTGTCGGCTCTGGTCTCTTCTCTGCGCGACGCCCAAACCAAGCTGACCGACTCTGCGATCCCCGCCGCCGCCCGCGCCAAAGTCGCCTCATCCTACACTTGGACCGCCCGCACCAAACGCATTTTGGATGCGCTGGAATTAAGAATTCCGGGGTTCAGAAGCCAAGAGCTATAGAAGCCAAGAAACCAAAATTGAAGTGTTTAACGGGGTGTCGGGCCGTTCTCTTAACAGAAAAAATATTTTATACCAAACGAACTGCTTTGCTCTTAGAAAATACTGAACATCCGACGGTCTGAACGTTGTAAAAAAGGCCGAAAAACGCCGAAAAAGTGATTAGGCAACACGCTCCTGCGTGTTGCTTTGGCCAAGTGGACATGGTTTGCTGTGTCCATTTTTGTTAGATGGAAAGACCGGAAGACGCCACTCTTAATATACATTTGTTCAAGGCCGATTGTCAAGAGGATGATGATTTTAGTGGTATATAATAGATATTTAAGCGGATATGGAATTGTGATGTTCAGCGAAGTGGGCGGCCCGGCTTGAGTTGGGAGTTCGTACCTGCGGGTGCATGGAACTTGGGTGCAAGCGAAAAATGGAGGCCGCCTCCAGCTTGCATGTTGGCGGGAATTGAGGTAGATTGGGATTCCTCGCGTTGCGTTGCGGTGTTGGCTGTTTGCAGCCGACGCCAAAACGCACTCTGGGGGGCGTTCTCCCGCATGACGCTCTTTACTCTATATTGCGCGATCCCTAAACCTTGTCATCCTGACCGTCTTCGGGAAGGACCTCGGGTTCGGTTGGGAATGCGGATGAGCCCGAGGTTCTTCAGCCCGAAGCGGGCTTCAGAATGACAAGGGAAGTGTGCGGGCTTCAAAATGATAAGGGTTAGGTGCGGGCTTGAGAACGATTAGGGAGAAGTGACGCGCAGGAGCAAATGAACAACGCGCGTTTGAGCTGGGGAGGGAATTATGCATGAGCGGCAGTTCTTCGTTTACATACTTTCCAGTGAGACACGGACACTCTACATTGGCATGACCAACAATCTCACTCGCCGGATCGCTGAGCACAAGCGCAAAGAGATTGAGGGTTTTACCAAGCAGTATGACGTCACCCGCCTCGTCTACCGTGAAGCGTTCCTGTATGTCGGTAACGCGATTGCCCGCGAAAAGCAGTTGAAGGGGTGGCGGCGATCCAAGAAGGTTGATCTCATCACGGCGTCAAATCCTTTATGGAAGGATTTGGCCGCTGACTGGCCGTTGGAGGACGCACTATAGTGAGTGAACCCGAGGTCCTTCCGGTGTACCGTCAGGTCGAAGACTCCGGTGGAGTCCACGGACTCTAACGAGATGACAAGGGTCAGGGAGTGGCGCGGGCGATGCGATTTTCGAAACAATAATAGTTCAAAGTATTTTTATGATCGATACCCATTCACATCTTTACTATCCCGAGTTCGAGAGTGACCTCAATGAGGTGATTGCGCGGGCACAGGGGGCGGGGGTGACGCGGATTATCACGATTGCGGTGGACAAGGAGACGGCGGAGGCGTGCTTGACCATTGCGGCGCGGTTTCCGGGTGTGGTGTTTGCCGCGGTGGGAGTGCATCCTTCCGAAGTGGACAAGGTCAGCGAAGAGGATTTGCTCTGGATCGAAGCTGTGGCGGGTGATCCGTCCGTGGTGGCCATCGGCGAAATCGGACTCGACATCTATCGCGGGGAAACCAATCTTGCAAAGCAGGAAGCGCTCTTCGAGCGCATGCTGCAGCTTGCCATTCATGCCGGACTTCCCGCCATCATCCATCACCGCTCGGCAGGGCAGAGGACCATCGAGATTGTCAAACGCAGCGGCCTGAAACGCGGCGTATTCCATTGCTTCTCCGAAGATGAACCCTATGCGCGACAGGTGCTCGAGCAAGGGCTCAGTCTCTCCTTCACCGGCAATATCACCTATAAGAATTCTCCCCTGCCGCAGCTCGTGCAGCAGTTGCCGCTGAGTCGCATCATGCTGGAGACCGACGCGCCGTTCATGGCTCCCATGCCGTATCGCGGCAAACGCTGCGAGCCGATGCACGTGCGCGAGGTGGCCGCCAAACACGCGCAGCTTTTCAATCTTCCCCTCGAAGAGATCGACCGTCAAACTACCGCCGCCGCCCTGCAGCTCTTCTTCCCGCACGACGCCTGAGCCCGACCTTCTATCGCTATTTTCATAGTGGACGCCCACCGGGGACGTCCACTTTTTTTGCCCTTGCGAGGAGGCACAATGCTCCTGACCTGCGGGTCTCTACATTTCGCCACCGGCCCTTCTTCCCAGCAAATCCACTTGAAGTCGCTATGACATCCGTCCACCGTTCCGCCGTATGAACGGACCCGTGCGGCACGTACCCGCAAAAGGGCCGCGTGCCTATAGCGGGAAGCAGCGAGTGTGCTGTGGGGCATCAAAGTCCATTTCAAGTCCGGAAGCTTGACTTGCCATAGTGCGCCGATGTATATTGGCCCTATGCAAAAAAGGATGGTGGCCGCAGATATTACGCAGGAGACCCGATGACCAAGGTTCGAAAACTATGTGTGCTGGCGATTCTGATTCTGCTCGCGGCTCGAGGATTTGCGAGCGACAACATGTTCATGGCTTTCGATGTGGCTTCGCAGAAGATGCAGGCGGTGGTTCGCAGCAACACCGCGATTCAGGCGGTGGTGACGTACTCGCAATCCAATCCCAGCGGCTACATCGGGGATATTCTGGTCGATCCGGTGGAAGCGAATGAGCTGTGGGCCGAAGCGTCGCTGAGTCCCGCCGATCCGGGCCGCACGCCGGGCATCGGCAACGGCGAGATGAACGTGATTACCGCCGTGGCGCAGCTTTACAATGCCCATCACGAATTGCTGAATACCCTCAGCGCCACCGATACCCTGTTTGCGAGTGTGGAGCGCGACGGGGCGGGCGGCTATACCTACGGCTCGGAGCGCGATATTCTGCTGCCGGATTCAATCCGCATGAACAGCAGCTTCTGCGCGCACATCGCGCACGGCACTTATGTGATTCCGGTGGTCTGCGAGAACCGCGTGCCGGGGATTGTCGATCCCAATTCGGTGGAAGTGTATGTGATGAACGGCTGCGCCGATCCCAATCACTGCACCGTGGCCTGCAACCCGATTGACTGGCCGCTGTTTTCCTCGCACATTCGCTCGCGCACCAACTGCCGCATCTATCTGACGATGGCCTATTGCGGCGCGGATACGGGGTGCGTGTGCATCTGGCGTTCGGATCGCGATCTGCCGGTGCAGATGACCGGTTTTTCCGCGCTGGCCGGCGACAACCGCGTGATGCTCTCCTGGGGCACAGGTTCGGAAAGCGGCCTGCAGGAGTTCCGCATCACCCGCAGCACGCAGCCCGATGAAGGCTACAGCACTATTGCCCGCGTTACTGCGCGCAATGCGGCGACGGGATCGAATTACACGTTCACAGACAACACGGCGTCCGACGGCGTGACGTATTATTACAAGCTGCACGTGGCGGAAATTTCCGGTCACGTGGCGGTGTATAACGTCGAAGGGCACGATGTGATCGCCGAAGCCACACCGCGCAGCGGCGCGGAGCTTCCGGTGGCCTTCCGCCTCGAGCAGAACTATCCGAATCCCTTCAACAGCCAGACGAGTTTCAGTTTCTCGATTCCCGCACAGGAGCATGTGACGCTGAAGATCTATGACATGCTGGGGCGCGACGTGGCTACGGTGGTGGACCGCACCATGCCGCCGAATTTCTATACGGTGAACTGGTCGGCGGACGGACTGGCCGCGGGGCTGTACATGTACCGCATGACCGCCGGCAGCTATGTGCAGACACGGAAGATGCTGTACATCAAGTAACGCGCCGTGGGCAAGGGCGGGCAACGTGAGACCTTTGTGTTGATGTATAAACCGGGAACCCCGTATGAAACATAAACGCTATTGGATGTTGTTGGTCCTGGTGGTTGGACTGGTGATGGGAACGCAGCAGGGCCTGGCGCAGTGCCGCACGAGCGCGCCCGCGCAGCTTAATCTCTATCAGAGCTACTGTGTTCACGTCTGTCCCGATTCCGTATCGATGTTCTTTCTGTCCTGTCCCTTTATGGGGCCGGAGATGTTCCCGCATTTGACGCTCAGCCCCGGCTGCCAGGGGAACGGCGGAGACTGCAATTCCGACTGCACTCCCGTGATGCCGCCGGCGTGGCCGTGGACGCAGGGACAGGCGCCGGAGTTCGGACAGGATCCGAGCCAGCCCGATGCCATCTACCTGACGAACGATTGCCTGGACATGTATGTGTACTGGAGCCACAACGGCTACTGGGTGGTGGAAATTTACGGCAAGGAATGCAGCGGCTGTTTCTGCATGTGGTTCGACTGGCAGCTTCCCGTAGAGTTGTCGTCCTTCGATGCCGTGGTGGGAGACAGCAAAGTGACGCTCAGTTGGCGGACCGCGTCCGAGAGCGCCAATGACCGCTTTGAGATCGTACGTGAAGATCGCGGCGTGGTCACGGCGGTGCGTTCGGCAGGCAACGGGCCTTCCGGGCATTCCTACACGTGGACGGACAGCGACGTGGTCAACGGCCGGCGGTACACGTACCGTCTGCGCGCGGTGGATTACAACGGGCAGGTGGACAATCTGCGAACCATCGACGCGACGCCGAGCTTCACGCAGATGGCGGTTACGGACTTCGCGCTCCACCAGAACTATCCCAATCCTTTCAATCCGACCACGCACATTCAGTTTGATGTTCCGGCGTCGAGTCTGGTCAAACTGGACATCTACAATCCTCTGGGTCAGCACATCGAGTCGCTGGTGGACGGTGTGATGTCCGTTGGGCGGTATACGGCGAGTTTCGATGGGGCGAATTTGCAGTCGGGTCTGTATTTCTTTACCATCAAAATGGGAGACAGGTTTACCGCGACCCGCAAGATGCTGCTGGTGAAGTAAGTTACCCGATCAGACCACGGTGGTGTAGTCTGGAGCGATCCGTGGCTAAGTGATCACAAGGCGCATGAAAGCCCCTGCAATGGTTGCAGGGGCTCCTTGTTTATGGTACAGTTAGACACAGTTGGGGCGAAGGAGGCCAAAACAAGATCTCCCTAAGGAGACAAGCGGGAGGAGAGGAATGCTAAAGCAACCTCAAGTGGCATAAGGGTCAATTGTGGTTTAATGGGACGGAGTTTTGGTCGGGGCTGGCCGACCAAATAGCTGTTTTTTATAAGACTTTTGTGGGCACAAGTGGGTCTGTAATGGTCCTTGATGATGTGGGAAAAACATGAATATGTTAGCAGAATACTTGACATCCTTAACAATGCAAACTATATTTACCACAGTAAAGCGTGCGAGCGTAATAGGCGAAGTCTGACCTAAATGGGGCAGACTTCCGATGTGGTCTTATAGCATGAGGAGAAGAGGATGAAAAGAGCTAAGACAGTTGTTGTAGTTGCGGCACTATTGCTGCTTTCCGTCTGTAGCTTCGCGACAGAAAATGCGTTCATGGGCTTCGACGTCGGAACCCAGAAAATGTATGCCGTGGTGATCGGCGATTCGCCGTTCCACGCCCGTGTATCCTATACCCAGTCGGATCCGAATGGGTATGTGGGAAACACCAACACCTACGTTCCTGAGCCGGTAGAACTGTGGAGTGAGGCTGAGTTGAGCCCCACCGATCCCAGCCGTTTTACCGATTTGCCGGATAACACGGTAAACGTCATTACCGCGTACATCGACATTTACAACAACAGCGATCAGTTCATGTACCGCATGTCCGTCAGCGACACGCTGCTGGCGAACGTCGAAGGCGGGAACGGTTATTACACGTATCAGGATGCGGGCTGCACCCCGGTGCTTCCCGACACGATCCGCCGCAACACCGCGTTCTGCGCGTGGATTTGCCACGGCTCGTACACGATTCCCATTTTCTGCGAAGATCCCACTTACAATCCCGATCTGCTGGAAGTCACCGTGACCAACGGTTGCGATCCTGCCGAATCGCATTGCAACGATCCCAATTGTCCGCGCGTGGATTGGAGCCAGTTCCGCTGGTTCAAGCGCGTGTTCGCCAACTGCCATCTGTTCCTGACGCTGACCTATTGCAACGCCAACCCGGGTTGTGTGTGCATCTGGCGTTCGGACTTTTTCCTGCCCGTCAACATGACCGGCTTCGGAGCCGTTGCGGGTGACGGCAGCGTAACTCTGAACTGGGGCACGGCGTCGGAGACCGGCACCAACCGTTTCATCGTGACGCGCGCGGACAGCCGCGAAGGCGTCTATCGCACGATGTACAGTGTGGGCGCCGCCGGCAACAGCACGACCCGTCAGAGCTACACGTGGACCGACACCGACGTGGAGAACGGCCGCACGTATTTCTACAAGCTGCACGTCACCGACGCGCAGGGCAATCACGTCTATAACGTAGACGGCCAGACGGTGGTCGCGTCCGCGACGCCCAACACCGGCCTGAACGGCGCGGTGCCGACCGAATACAGCGTGAAGAACTACCCGAATCCGTTCAACAGCCGCACGACCTTTGCGTTCTCGATCCCCAATGCGGACCGCGTCACGCTGAAGGTGTACGACCTGCTGGGCCGCGAAGTGGCGACGGTCGTGGACCGCGTCATGCCCGCCGCAAATTACACGATGAACTGGTCGGCGGACGGACTTGCCACCGGCGTGTACATGTACACGTTGAAGAGCGGTCAGTTCAGCTACACCAACAAGTTGCTCTACATTAAGTGAGTCTCCCCAACACCCTTCACACACGAAAGATGTTGCACGAACAAACCTATTTGGGAGAATCACTGATGAAGAAAACTGTACTCAAGACTCTGGCCTTTCTGGCCCTTGCGGCCTTGCTTGTCCCGGCGGCGTTCGCCCAGTGCGTGTCCAACGTACCGTCGCAGATCGATGTGGGCCACAGCTACTGCATCCGCGTTTGCGAAGACGCGTTTGCCTACCCGGCGATTCTGCTTTACGGCAACCGCGATGGGATCGGCGCCGTTCCGGTGCTGACGCTTCATGCCGGCTGCAATGCGGCGAACACGGACTGCGACGTGCAATGCACGGCGATCACGCCGCCTGCCTATCCGTTCGTACTCGGCGGCGACCATTTTTACCCCGAGAACTACTACGGTCATTCCGACTGCTTTGACATGTACCTTTACTGGGTGCATGACAATGTCTGGGCACTGGAGATTTACACCCTGTGCTCCGGCTGCTTCTGCCTGAGTTTCGATGGCCAGCTCGCCGTCAATCTCAGCACCGATCTGACCGCGACGGCCGGCGACAATGCCGTGACGCTCGACTGGGCGACGGCTTCGGAAACCAGCAACGATCATTTCGATGTCATGCGTGACGGCCAGTTGTCCGCGCGTATCGAGGGGCTTGGCAACAGCACCACGGGCCGCGAGTACACCTGGACAGATAACAGCGCTGTGAACGGCGTAATGTATCAGTACCAGCTCGTCTCGGTGGATGCCAACGGCAACAGCCGGATTGAAGGCCGCGTGGCGGCCACGCCGACCGCATCCTCCCCGGCGCAGGTGACGGAATATGCCTTGCTGCAGAACTATCCGAATCCCTTCAACCCGACTACCAGCATCACCTTCGATGTCCTCGAAGCGAACCACGTGACTCTGAAGGTCTTCAACCCGATGGGCCAGTGCGTGGCCACGCTGGTCAACGCGAACACCGCTGCCGGACGCCACTCGGTGTCCTTCAACGGCCAGAATCTGACATCCGGTCTGTACTTCTACAGCATCACCATCGGTGACCGCTTCAGCGCGACCCGCAAGATGCTGCTGGTGAAGTAGCAGGCGTGACGCCTGCCCCCAAGGCCGCCTGCGGCGGGGGGACAGCGCGGGAATACCGCGCGGTCCCAAAGGGAACGAATTCGATTTGTAAGACGCACCTTTTATAGTTCCTCATGCCAGAAACCCCCGCGTAAGCGGGGGTTTCTGATATTCGGATGGAGCGTGCGTGGGCGGTCAGGTGACCTGTCAGACGGGCGCACGGCTGTGCGCCCCTACCGATTTTTACGCATGCACAGGCGGTTTCTACTTCAGGATCTGCACCGATTCCAGCGAGGGGTCTAAGGGGAACTGGCGGATGAGTCTTAGGATGTGCGGGGTGATGTGCGTACCGGAGGGGAGAATCTTCATTCCTGTGCGGCTCCACACATCTTCGGCGATGACCATGCCTTCGGAGAGGTCGGTTACACGGACCCAACGGGTGGCCGTCTCCGGTTTGACATCCTTGCGCGCCTGATGGAAATTGGCGACGAGCTTGACCAGCAGCGGATCGAACAGCGAACCGCGGCCCTGCTCGAGAGTGGTGATGGCGTCGCGGGCGGCGCGCTGCGGATTATCGCCGCTGAGGGTGATGCCCGCAAAAGCCGCGGCCACACGCAGCACGCGGGATCCCAGCGGAATCTGATGGGCCATCAATCCCGCCGGACCGCTGCCGTCGAAATTCTCCAATTGATACTTGACAATTTCGGCCACTGACCGGAAGGAAGGCAGTTCGGAGAGCACCCGCGCGCCCATCTCCGGATAGCGGTCATAGGCGGCCTGTTCCTCGGGCGTGCGTTCGCTGCGGCGGGCGAAGACGATGGCGTGGGTCAGACCCAGCTTGCCGATGTCCCTCAGCCGTGACGCGCGGAGCAAGTCCTTAAGTTCAGCGGGGGGCAGCGTGAGATGATTGCCGATCCAGAGTGCGGCGTCGCACACGCGCTCGGAGCTTTCCTTGTGGTCGGCGAAGCGCAGGCAGAGCATGTGTTCGAGCAGCCGCACCAGATCTTCTACCATACTGCCCTGGCAGTGTCCGGCATTCTCGGCCTGGCATCCACCGCCGGACTCTCTGGCCTCGGTGATGGAGGCCATCAGCCCCAGCACCGAGCGCAAATCCTCAGTGGGGATTACTTCGGAAACCTGAGAGGTGAGGCCGTCCATGCTGCCGCTACCGATACCTAAGACAGGCAGCCGCAGATCGGAGACCGCTTCCAGCGCGTGCTGCGCTTCATGATCGAAGGGCGCATGAATGCAGATCACTTGCGGTTTGTGCTCGCGCGCGGGAGCATCCGCCGGCCGCCCCGCCCGCAGCATGTGCAGACTTTCCGCCGCGCGCAGCAGATGCGTTGGCGCATGGGTTTCTTCCGCCCGTAGCAGATAGAGAACGCGCACACCCGGCTTCACTTTGCACCTCCGCCGGCGACCGGGGCCACCACGTGGGTCTGGCCCGAGGCGATGCGCAAGCCTTCGGGACTGAGCAGCAACATGCTGATCCGGCGATTGCGCGGATCACTGGCGTTGTCGAAACGCGGGCGGCGGTCGGCAAAGCCGCGGATCATGTACACCTGCTGCTCAGGCAAGCCGCCGTCCATCAGTGCGCGCCGTGCTTCCATGGCCCGTTGCGTGGAAAGCTCCCAGTTGGTCATGGTGCTGCCTGGCGCATACGGCGCGGAATCGGTGTGGCCTTCGATGACCACCATGCTGGACACCTTGCGGTATTCGGCGCCAAGCACGCTGAGGGCCTGAGTCAGCTTCGACGAGAGTTTGGCGCTGCCGCTCTCGAAGAGCGCCGCCTTCTCGCTCTCATTGATTTCTACGCGCACGCCTTCGGGAGTGACCTCGACGCTGATTTGTCCCGAGAGCGCCTTCAGATCGGGTTGCTGCTCGATCATCTCTTTCAGCTTGTCCGCTTCCTTTTCGAGTTGCTGCAGCGGATCGCCTTTCATATCGAGTACGGTGGCGTCGGCGCCGTGGTTCGTGGTCTGGCTGGACATGGTCATGCGCGATTGCTTGCCGAGCGCACCGGCGCCGAATCCGCCGACGCCGCTGGGGTCGCGGAAGTAGCCCGCGATACCCTGCTTGGTCTCTTCGGATTGCCCGAGAATCCAAAGCACGATGAATAGCGCCATCATGGCGGTCACAAAGTCGGCATAAGCCACTTTCCACGCGCCGCCGTGATGTCCGCCGTGGGAAATCTTTTTGACAATCCGGATGACCGGAGCTTCGTCGTGGTGTTCACCTGCCATAGGTCAGGCCGTCTTCTTGGCTGCGCGCATCATCTCTTCCACTTCTTCGAAGGTGGGCCGCTCGCTGTGGAAAATGGCCCGGCGGGCAAATTCCACCGACACCGACGGCGCCATGCCTTTGGCGAAGGCGGTAATTCCCGCTTTGATCACAAACAGCAGCCGCGAATCGGCGCGGTTCTTGGTTTCGAGGTTGGCGGCGAGGGGATTGACAAATCCGTACGCCAGCAGCACGCCAAGGAAGGTTCCTACAAGGGCGGAAGCGACGTGATGGCCTACCACCGCTGCGCCGCCGTCCATATGACCCATCGTGATAATGATACCCAGCACGGCGGCGACGATTCCGAGGCCCGGCAGTGAATCGCCGAGGCGGGACAGGGTCGCCGGGGAAACCGCGGCTTCCTCGTGATGCGTGTCGATTTCGGCGTCCATCAGCATTTCGATTTCGTGAGCAGGCACCGAACCGGCGAGGAACAGCTTGATGGTGTCGCAGATGAAGGGCAGGGCCGAGTGGTTCTCAAGGATGTGCGGAAAACGCTTGAACACGGCACTTTCTTTCGGGTCATTGACGTGGGGTTCCAGAGCAATGATACCGTCTTTGCGGGCAATCTGAAACAGGTCGTTGAGAAGCTGCAACACTTCGACGTAAATCGACTTGTCCGAGCCCGCACCCTTGAGGATGCCCAAGGTATCGGCCAGCACCGTTTTCAGGGTTTTGATCGGTACGGAAATGAGGAGGCCGCCAATCGACGCGCAGCCGATGGTGACAAACTCGGACGGTTGAACCAACACGAGGAGCTTTCCGCCGCCCATCGTGAAGCCACCCGCCACGCCCGCCAAGACTATCAAGATTCCGATGATTGCTAACATGGATTTACGTCACTTCTGCAAGTGTGCTGCCGCCGCTTAAAAAAACCTCGACTCGAGTTTCCCTTTGCAAGTCGCGTGCCGAGCCCAAAGCGCAGGTTTTTTCTCTCCGACCGTTGACTTTCACCCACCGGTCAGTTAGATTATTCTGTCCATCCGGGCAGGCCGTCTCGTCCATTCACCCTGCAAATCCCATGACCCTTGTTCCCCGTCTTTGCTATTGCGGCAATTTTCCTGAACTCCAGAGCAGATTCATCGCGGAGGTCAGCGCGCAGCGCCGGGCCAATCCCCTCGCGCCGCTGCGGGTGATTGTGCGCGGCCATCTGGCGGGGCTGGCGCTGAAGCGGGAGCTGGCGTGGCGGGGATGCAACTATGCCAACGTGCAATTCCGCACCATGGCGGACGTGGCCGGAGAATTGGCGGGGCAGGCGGTCGCGGCGCGGGGGTTGCGGTCACTGAACGATGTGACGCGTGATGCCGTGATGGCGCGGGCACTTGAGCTTTGCGCGCCGCTGGATTACTTCGACAGGATCTGCGCACGCGAAGGCTTCCGCCGCGCCGCGTGGAAGACGCTGGACGGCCTGCGCAGCGCGGGGATGACACACGCGATGCTGCGCGAGATGCGGGACCGGCTCACGCATCCGCTGCTGGCCACACTGCGCCGGAAGGTTTCCGATCTGACGGCAATTTGGCAAAGCCTGGAGCAGTGCATGGCTGCGCACGGCTTCATCGATTCCGCGGCGCTGCTGGAACTGGCCACGGAGACCGCGAAGGAGGAGCCCGATGCCGCGCCACTGATCTTTTACGGACTGACGGAACTGAGCGAACTGGAAAAGCGTTTTGCCGCCGCGCTGCTGAAGGGGCGGGCGGCCACGGCGTATCTGCCCTATGCGGAAGGGCACTCCTGCACGTGGGTGAAGCCGCTGCGGGAGGCCTTTGGCGCCTGGGGATTTGAAGAACTGGCGCTGGATCCGCTGCCCGCGACGAAGACGCTGCTTGTGCGAGTACAGCGCGGACTCTTTGAGGAGATCACGCCGGGGTCGGATGTTCCTGCCGACGAAGATGGGAGTCTGCTGGTGGTATCCGCACCGAGCCGCGAGCGTGAGGCCGAAGAAGCGGTGCGCAGCGTATTGTACTCGCCGCTGGCGGATTCCATGCCTGCACGGCGCACGGCGGTGCTGCTGCGGGAGAGCGATCCTTATACGACGCTGCTCCGCAGCAGCTTTGCACAGGCGGGGATTCAGGGGTATTTTCACCGCTGCCGGACGCTGGGGGATACTCCCACAGGCCGGGCGCTGAACCGGCTGGCCGCGCTGCTGGACGGTCGATTCCGCCGGGCGGTGGTGATGGAGTTTCTGCTGTCTTCGCCGGTGAAATGGCCGCAGGATTTGGAAAACGCGTTGGACGTGATCCCCACGGCGGAATGGAATCAGTTCAGTTTGCTGGCGGGGATTGTGAGTGGCCGCAACGCATGGCCGGAGCGGCTGGGGAAGCTGCGCAACCGGTTTGTGCTGGAACTGGACCATGGCGGCGAGGATGATGAGGATACGCAGCGTTTCCGCGCGCAGCGTCTTGGCTCATTGGAGGCCATGATCCGCTTCGTGAAGCGGCTGTGGCAATCCCTTGCTGCGGTAGAGCAGTGTCGCACATGGCGGCAAGCCGTTGCGGCGCTGTGGGCCGCACTCCGCGACGTCTGCGACATGGGCGATGACTCCGGCGCGCTGCTGGAATGCCTGATGGAACTGGCGGAGTTGGACGATTTGCAAGCCCCGTTCACTCCCGAAGCGCTGCGTTTAAGGGCGATGTCGGTGCTCTCGCAGAGCGCGCGGCGCAGCGACCGCTTTCAGGTGCATGAGCCGACGGTGGCGCCGATGGATGCCGCGACGGGAATTCTGTTCGATGAAGTGCTGATTCCCGGTATGGTGGAGAAAGAAATCCCGAAACCGGTGTCCGCCGATCCGTTGCTGTTGGACGATGAGCGCAAGACGCTGCAGGAGTTGTTCGCGTCGAAGTGGGGCGTGACGATTCCGACCCATGCGCACGAGCATGAGCGCGAGCGGTTCCTGTTTCACACGGCGTTGATGTCCGCGCGCCGGCGGGCGGTGCTGTTCTATCCGCGCCGCGACGAGGCGACCTCCCGCGACCGGCTGCCGTCCACCTATCTGCTGAAAGTGATCGAAGCCGCCACCGCCCATGCTGCTGACTACGCGGCGCTGGAGTCTTTCATTGCGACCACGCCCTATGGCCGGCGGATTGCCGTCAGCCGTTTGCGCGGCAGCGACCCGCAGCGCGCGGCGACCGTGTTTCAGTATCATGAAGCGCGGCTCGGCGAGGCGTTGCAGGCGCGCACGAGCGATGCGCTGACGTATCTGATGGCGGATCATCCGTTCTTTGCACGCGGTGTGGAGGCGGATGTGCAGCGGCACGTGATACGGGATTTCACCCGCTTCGACGGGATGATGGGCGACCCCGCCTTGCAGAAGCGGTTTGGGAACTGGTTCAGCGCCGAGTGGCCGGCGCTGCGTGCCAGACATCTTGAAGAGTATGCCCGCTGCCCGTTCAACTATTTTGTGAACCGCGCGCTGGATGTGTGGCCTGTGGAAGAGCCGCCGGAAGTGCAGCGCATCACGGCGCTGGAGCGCACGATTCTGTTGCGGGAAATTCTCGAAGACTTCTACCGCGCCGAAAAGGAGGCGGGACGGCTCCCATTGAATGGGGAGTGCCTGACGCGATTGCGACGGGTTGCGGATAACCGCTTTGCGCGCTACGAACGCGACAGCAGCACCGGCGTGCACCTGCTCTGGCAGATCGACCGCGACCGCATGCATCGTGCACTCACAGATTTTGTATCGGGAGAAATCGCCGAGCCCACCGCCTTTGTTCCCGACCAGTTTGCGCGGGCCTTTACCGTGCATATGGACGGCAGTACTCCCATGTCCTTTTCCGGAATCCTGGACCGGATCGACGTGGCCCCGGACGGCACGGCCCGCGTGGTGCAATACAAGACCGGCAAGCCGCAGCGCAGCAAAGGGAGTTCGCTGTTTGCGGGACGGATGATGCACTTGCCGGTGATCCGTCTTGCCGCGGAGATGCTGCTTGGCGGAAAGGTGGAGAGCGCGGCGGACTGCTATGTGGCCGCAGGCAGAAAAGTTGTGCGGACGGAATACACGGGCTCCGACTGGCAGAGCGGGCGGGAGGACTTTTTGCGCGCTGCGGCAACCATTCGGATCCTGATTGTGCAGGGTGCGTTCTTTCCGTTTCCCGAGAAGAGCAAATGTGCTCTGTGCCGCGCACGGGGAGCCTGCGGATCAGGGAGGTCGACAGCCAAGTGGGGCTATGATCTTGAGCAGACGCGCGGTTTTCGATCACTGGCGGAGGTGAAATGATCGACCTCACACTGCCGCTGGTGGATGCCGCCGACCGCGACCTTGCCGCTAACGATTTGTCCAATGTGTTCCTGGTGGAAGCGGCCGCGGGCACAGGCAAAACCACGCTGCTGGTCTCGCGCATCCTGACGATTGTGCGCGAAACGCTGACCCCGCTCTCCAACATCGTGGCGATTACCTTTACCGAAAAGGCGGCGGGAGAACTGAAGATCAAGCTGCGGGAAAGGCTCGAAGCGGCGGCGCGGGAGGAAGACGAGTATGTGGAGCAGTATCGCCGCGCGTTGCAGAATCTGGATGCGATGCCCGTCAGCACGATTCACTCTTTTTGCCGCGAACTGATTGCACAGCGGCCCGTGGAAGCGGGAGTGGATCCCGGATTTTCCGTCACCGATCAGGCCACCGCTCGGACGCTGACGGATGAAGCATGGCAGGGGTGGATCACGGCGCAGTTCTCCGGGGAGTGCCCGGCGGTTCGGCCCTTCCTCGAACGCGGCCTGGAAACGGAGGGTAACGGCGCGTCGCTGCGGGATCTGTTCGAAGTGCTGAATGATTACCGCGAGGATTTGGATCTGCTGCATGTGCCGTGCCGTGATGAAGCGGCGCTGCGGGAGGACGTTGCTGCATTCTGCGCGGAGATTCGACAGGCGCTGAGCCTGGCGGGCCAGTGCCGCGATTCCAAGGACACGCTGGCGGGGGAACTGGCGAGTCTTGCCGAATGGTTCGAGCATGCGCGCTGGGACGATCTGAATGCCGCCACGGTTGCTCTGGAAGAACGGTATGTGCCACACGGCGGCAAGAAAGGACGCAAGGACAATTGGCCGGACGGCACGCTGGAGACGCTGCGCGGTTTCCTGTTTGCGACCTACAGCACGCGGGCGGATGCCTTGCTGGCGGATATCACGAGCTTTTATGCGGCTCCGCTGATTGGCTGGCTGAAAGGGGCGGTAGAGGCTTGCGCCGCGCTGAAGGCGGAGCGAAACACGCTGGACTTTCACGACCTGCTGATCACCGCGCGCGATATGCTGAAAGAGAGCCGCGCCGCGCGGGAGTTCTTCAAGGCGCGCTATGACTATGTGCTGGTGGATGAGTTTCAGGACACGGATCCGTTGCAGGCGGAGATCATCTTCTTCCTTGCCGAGCGCGCGGACAGGTTTGCCGAGAGCTGGGACGAGGTGGAACTGGACAGTGTGAAGCTGTTCATCGTCGGCGATCCCAAGCAATCCATCTACCGGTTCCGCCGCGCAGATCTCGATTTGTATGGGCGTGTCAAGGAGAAGATTGCCGAGTGCGGCCAGTGCCTCTCGATTCGTA
Organism: bacterium; assembly: GCA_036504735.1. NCBI lineage: Bacteria > bacterium. Next base: position 359,703 of record DASXUQ010000019.1, on the reverse strand, counting down.
TGAACTTTCGCAGCGATCCGGTAATTATCCGCGAAGTCAACGCCCTGTTCGGTGAGTGGATGACCGGACCGTCGGGAGGCCGCTACGAACCGGACTATGCTGCGATGGAACCTGCCCGCGCACCCGGCGCGCCGCCGACGGCCATTGTGCTGCCGCCACCGCCTTCGCTGGACTTGACACAGAATGCCGATCAATTGGCGGCGTGCGAAGCGGCGTGCATCGCGGAAGCGATTCGCGAGATGGCGGACGGAGCGCGTACGGTTTCCGGTCCCGACGGCGAAAGCCGCGCCGTGTCGTACCGGGACATCGGGATTTTGTACAGCGCGACGACGCACCTGACGGTACTGGAGAATGCGCTGCGGTCGCGGAGCATACCCTATCAGGTCTCGGGCGGCAAGGACCTGCCGCGCCGTATGGAGATTCAGGCGCTACGAACGGTGCTGGCGGCAATCGATAATCCGTTTGACGGCATGCACGTGGTGGGCGCGCTGCGCAGCCCGTTCTTTGCCTGCTCCGATGAGGAGCTGCTGGAGCACCGGCTCAGCGGTGGAACCTTCGATTATACATCGGGGGAGTCTCCGGTGGCGCATGTACAGCGCAGTTTCGATCTGTTGAAGCGTCTGCACGAACAGAGCCGCCGCGCCGCGCCCTCCGAGACGGTGGCGGCCCTGCTCGAAGAGACCACGGGCCTGCAGATCTTTGCCTTGAAACCGCAGGGAGAATCGCGCGCGGCCAATCTGCTCAAGGTGCTGGAAATCGCGCGGGCGCTGGAAAGCGGCGGGCATTCCTCGCTGCATCAGCTTGTGCGCTGGCTGGATCGCCTCGAGGAATTGCGCGTCGGCGAGGAGGACTCCCCGATTGCCGAAAGCGGCGACGATGTGGTGCAGTTGATGACGTTCCACAAGTCGAAGGGGCTGGAGTTCCCCGTGGTGTTTCTCTACCGCATGTCGCAGGACCATGAGTTGCGCCGCGCCCATTGCATCGTGGACCGTACGCGCAAGGCCGTCGACTTCAGCATGGCGTCCATTCGGACGGCAGGCTACGGGGCGGCGCTCGAGGAGGAGAGGGACCGGCAATGGCACGAGACCATCCGGCTGCTTTATGTGGCCATGACTCGCGCGCGGGATGTGCTGGTGGTTCCCGCCTTCTGGAGCAAGGAGCGCAGCACCGAAACGCAGGATCATCAGTGGTTTTTCAAGCTGCTGCGCACACGATTCACGCAAACGGCGTCCGGTATTTCGCTTGTGCAGGACGGTGAATTTACGCTGCATCCTGCCGATGGCTATTCGCTGGAGATTCCCCTCGAAGAGAAATTGGTGCTGGATCTGCAAAAGGATGTGGACCCACAAGCGGTCGACGCGTCCCGCAGGGCAAGCGATCAGTGGCAGCGGGAGAAGACGCGGCAGCTTGCGAAGCTGGATCACCGGGAGATGTTTGTCAAGCCCAGCGACCATGAGCAGGACTTCGCGGCAGCCAGTGTTCCGTTGTCGCAGCAGACAGAACGGGCCAAACGTTTCGGCACGTTCGTGCACCGCATTCTGCAATGCGTTCACCTGCCGCGCGGGGACAATGCGGAGGAGGTTATTGCCTCCGCCGCCCGTCAGTTCGGGATGAATGACGAGGAATGCATCGAGGCGCGGATGTTATTGGAGCGCGTTTTGTCCTCGGAGCTGTTTGCCGGACGCATGGGCCGCTGCGAGCAGCCATGGCGGGAATTGGAGTTTGTGATTCGGCTGGATGGCCGACTGGTGGAAGGCTCGATGGACTTGGTGTTCATGGAAGAAGGGCGTCCGGTGATCGTGGATTTCAAAACAGACCGCGTCACCGCCGAGACGGCTGTTCTGCGGGCGCAGACTTACCGGCATCAGGCAGCGGCCTACGTGCGTGCGCTCGAGGAGATTATCGCTGAGCAGGTCCCCGAAGTGCTGTTTTACTTTGTGCGCCCCGACACTGTGATCTCGCTACCGCGGGAGACGCTGCTCGATTTTCTGCTTTGAGCTTGAAAATGGCCCATAACAAAAGCGCGGGACTTGCTGTTCCGCGCTTTTTTGTGTTCAGGGATCATACGCCGCGTCAACTGCCGCCGAGCCGTAAGGTTTCGATACCCTGCCCCTGGTGGATGGTTAATTGCGTTCGCCAATGGTCTTTGCAAATTGCAACCATGGCGTAATCGCCGTACTCGTCGCCCTGAGCAGGCGGAACATATTGGAAAGACTCGAAATTATTGCCGGAAGGCGGGTCCACATAGGGCTGGCCGGTGGGATCGATGAGCTGCGCGGCCAGAGCGGCAGGAGACGCGGCGCGGCCCAGCGGATACGTGCCCCATTCGGCGTCGTACAGGGAAATCGCTTTACGTAAGAGCTGCAAGTCATTCATAGCCGCGCCCACATAGGCCCTGTTATGAACCTTGTTATACTCGGCCATGGCTACCATCGACAGCACACCGATGATGCACACTACCATCATTAGCTCGAGAATCGTATATCCGCGCTCACTCATGACTGGACCTCCTTAAACTCAGGCGGGGATAGTGCAATCAAAATGCCAGCGCGATTTCTGCGCACTTTCGGAAGTTAGGGGATGCTGCCGACCCGCAACATCGTGCACTCTGCGAGCCGGTGGGCATTCTGCCACGGCGCGCGAGGGCTAATGGTGCAAAAGGTCCCGCTCATCGATCCATCCCGGCCCCGTGCAGGCCACGCCCCACAGGCGGTGGCGATAGGGATCGTAGGTCAGGCGTCGCGGGGTGCAGGATGTCGAGAAGGGTGAATTGCGGAAGTTCATCCGCTGCCAGGTTTCGCCGAGGTTGCGCGAGACCCAGAGGCCGGGCGATGTCTTTCCTGTGCCTACCAGCACGGGGTTCTCGCCGGGGATGAGGGCGACATCCAGCCAATCGGACTCTTTGAGGGGAGCAAAGGGAAGGTCGGGCAGTTTGCGCCATTGGCCTTGGGAATAGCGGAAGAGGTGGTGCTCCTGTTTGCCGACGAAGAAGATGGTGGTTCCGGCCAGAAGCAATTTCGCGCAGTACTCATCATGAGGGGCATCGAGCAGCGTCCAGTTCTCCCCGAGGTCCGTCGACAGATAGACATCCGCGGGGGTGTCGGTCCAGGAAATGGGAAACACACAGAGGCTATCGCCGGAGCGCGCGAATTGGAAGTCCTGTCCGGCTTTGTTCGGAGACGTGCTCCAATGGGAGAGGAGATTTGTCGGGGCGATTAGAGGCTCGGACGTGTCCGCGGAACAGAGCACATGGAACATGGAGTCATTGCGGGCACAGTCCGCGTCAAAGTAGCCGTCGAGGCTGGGAGCATGCTGCCACGTGATTCCATGGTCGAAACTGCGGGTCAGACAGCAGGACCATGATCCGGCCAGCAGTGTGTCACCTGAGGTGAAGATGACTTTGCCACTTGCCTCGCGGACAAACCGGTCGGGTGCGGCCAGTTCGTGCCATGCATCGGAAGACGGGTAATATTCCCAGAGGCGGAAGGGGAACTCCGCATCGCCCATCAGCGGGTCGTCATAGTAGAAGACGGCCTGGGGTGTGACGGAAAATTCGCCACTGCTGTGTCCTGTTCGCGGAAGGGGCATCGCCTGCCATGTGTCGCCGCGGTCACGCGAGAGGTAGATCTCTCCCTTGACCAGCTTCGCCGAAAGCAGGCCGCTATAGGGATTTTGGCGCAATGTCAGACAGAGACGTTCTTCGGCGGGCAGACCGTTCAGGCCGTCATGCCAGAGGCTGTCGCCGCTGTCCAGACGTTTGACACCGCCACGACAGGAGGCCGCGAGGAGCAGTCGCCCGGGCCGGAAGCGGTCTGCGGCAAAATGGTTGGGCCATTGGGGCGGCGTGAGGTTTTCGGTCCAGCGCCAGCTTCTGCCTTGATCGGTGGAAAGGACAAGGCCCGACATGGAGCACATGTTGGGATCGTCCCCGCTGTAGGAGATCATCCGCACGCTGTCCGAATAGATCAGCGTGTCCAAACCTGGCATGTAGAGGTGCTGGTCATTCTCTCCGTTGTAACGATAGACGTACGCGGAGGGCTTGTCTTGAAAGATGTCCCAGGTTTCTCCGAGGTCCGAACTGCGATAGATGAATTGATGGATCGAGTCCCGGCGCTCGCCGGGGAGTTCATAGGTCTGTTGCCGGCTGAACGTAAGATACAGGGTGCTGTCGCGGAGGGGATCCTGAAAGATTCCTTGCAGCGTTGCATCGAACGTGGTATCGGACCACGTCCGGCCGTAGTCCGTGGAACGGTAGAATCCGGTGTCGCGCAGAAACAGCCAGCAGTGGGGGAAATGTGCCGGGAGTGCAAACCGCCCCGCCATGCTGTACGCGCCGAGAGACTGGCGCACGGAATCATCGGCGAAGGGCTGCCACGTCCGTCCGCCGTCATAGCTGAAGACGTTGGTACCGTAGACTGCCGAGTCGCTCAGGGTGTATCCCAAAAGCGTATCGCCGCCCGCGCCGGCCATTTGCAGGTTGTAGACGGTACGCTTCTGTAGCGGCTGCCAGGTCTCGCCGCCATTTTCCGTACGCCACATTCCGGCGTTCAGCAGAGAGACGACCATGCAGTGTCCGGAAGAATCGACGGCATAGGATTCGATGTTGGCATGCCCGGCGGGAGTGGCATGCCACGTTACGACAGGCGCCGCGCCCAGTGCCAGAGCAGACAGGGCCATGATGCCGAGGACGACTGAAAATGTTCTTTTCACAGGAGGTATCGGTTACTTCAGCAGCAAGAGTTTTTGAGTGCGGGTGGCCGTGGGGTTTGCAGGCGGAGAGAGAATGTCATCTCTGAACCCTTGGCACCAAAACACCGGGCCGCGACCCATCGTGCTTAAAATAGTCAAATCAGGGACGGAGTGCAAGGGGGGAGGGAGGAGACTCGAGACCAAAGACTTGAGACTGGCGACTTTTGCTGGTGAAGGGGCGTAGGGAAGGCAGGCAGGACATGTTGTGCCCTACGACGGATGTAAGCTTTGCGGGGGCAGACCTCTTGTGACTCGGGTCTGCCCCGTTGCGTGATAGTGTGGCCGGATAGAACCGGCCACCTAATCCAAAGGGAATTTGGTCATGGATCAGCACGCGGGAGCGTGCTGGCTAGTATTGGGTAGGGCAAGATGGGGACCGCGCGGTATTCTCCGCGCTGTCCCCCCGCCGCAGGCGGCCCTAGGTCAAGGGCTTAGCCCTTACATCAACGCCCGGCCGGTTGCCCGGCCGGGCGTTACAATACATCGTCGCGCGGCACTAAGTCATCTTCTCTTCTCGCATCACATCAGTTGGCACACGGGGCCGTCGTCAGCAGAGACCAGTGTTCCTCGACATCCTTGACAACTTTTCGCAATTGAGCCGCATCCATTGGCTTGAGGAAGTAGCCGGTCACCCCGTGAGCCATTGTGCACGCCAGGTCTGTCTCTTCAAGCGAGTCCGTCAGTATCACAATCGGGATCGTCATCAACTTTTCGTCCGTACGCAGATCGTGCAGGATATCCAATCCCCGCCGTTCCGACATGTTGACATCAAGCAGGATCAGGCCGGGACTTGCCACGTCATGGTGCTCATCCAGAGGGCCGGTAGCTGCGCACTGCCGCAGGTACATGATCGCTTCCACGGCATTCTTGGCGACGATGACGCGGTTGGCAAGCTGAGTGGCCGTCACCGCGTTCTCGACCATGTCAATGTCTTCGTTCCGGTCCTCAATCAAGAGGATATCCATGGGGATATGGGGCGTCAACATCGTCACACTCAAATCACACATCCAATCGCTTTTTCGGATCATCGTTTCATACAAGCACACTTACTCCTTTGGCAAAGGCCGCGCCGGAAAAAAGAGAATCGCCGCCGCGAAAATCCGCGCCGGCGAAGTGGTAATCGACAAAAGAGTTTGAAGAAAGGAGCTGACCCGTGCCTGCTTTGAGCCTGAAGGTGTTACGCGAAAGTTGGTTGCGGCAAATCAACCAAGCCGTTGTAGCGCACCAACTGTGGTGTTGGGCTGTGGCTTTTCGAGCAGGGCGATCTGATAGACGGTGGTTCGTTCCCAATGTCGCAGGTGTGCGGCTGGGCGGACGAAATTCCTGAAGGCGTGCGGCGTCCAGAAATTCACATGACCCGGATCGCCGCCGATGTGCAGATGCACCGACAGCCACGTCAGGGTGCGGAAATAGGGCTCTAAAGGAACCGACAACAGAATCCAGCGCGCGCTGACGCGCGCATATTCACGCAGCGGGATCTGTGGATTGGTGAGATGCTCGAGCACCTGGGAGCTGAAGACCAGATCGAAGCTTGCAGCGGCAAAGGGGATAGAGTAGGCGCTGGCATGCTGCCACCGGGCCTCGGGAGAAGATTTGCGGGCAAACTCCACGGCCTGGCGGCTGAAATCGAATCCGGTCCATGCGCCGCGATAGCCACGCTCCCGCATGGCGCGATAGACAATGCCTTCGCCGCAGCCGGCATCGAGCACATTCTGGGCGCCGCTCCGGCTCAGGAAGTGATACATGCGGTCGAGGTAGAGTTCGAGGTGTCGCTGATACAGCCCGTTCGAAAACTCCCACTTGCTCTGATTTGCCGAACGGTACCCTTTCGGCTTTCCCGCGCGGGCCTGATCACGGACCGGCAAGCATGACTCCTTAACGATGAACGAGAAACGATGAACGAGGAATGGAAGACACTGTGACCGTCACAGATGCCGCAGGGTCTGATTCAGGAAGGCGCGTAACTGCTCGTGAAGTTGCTCATGGAACTGCTTGCGGTCGAAGCCTTCGGGATCCATGGCGGGAGGGAGACCTGCGCTCTGCATCGCCGGGGGAAAGGGGCTAAGGAAGGAGAAATGACCGGCGTTTTCGATGACTCTGAATGTGACCTGATCGCGGTCGGGAACCAGATCGAGCACAAGCTGCGCCTGCCATCGGGGAGTGATATGATCATGCTCACCGATCAGCAGGAGAATCGGCAGACGGACATTTCTCAGTGAGTGATTGGGAACAAACCAGCCTGTTGCCGGAGCCAGCAGGACCAGAGCTTTGATCCGCGTGTCGGGTGTGACCCTGATGGGCTGGTCCATCCCCGACCACGGCTGTCCGCCGGCTACAGCAAGCGCGGTGTAACCGCCAAGGGAGTGGCCGATGACGGCGACCTCGTCCGGCAGCATGTGACCTGCCAAGTCCGGATCGGAAATCACGGTATCGATGGCCAGTGAGATGTGGCGGGGGCGATGCTCGAGGTTCTCGATGGTGTTCTCGAGGCTGTTGTCGCGGCGGTTGTTTCCGGGATGCTCCGGCAGCGCGACTACAAAGCCATTCTTCGCCAGATAGGAGCCGATGGTGCGCAGAACCAGAGGAGTACTGCCGCCACCATGAGAGATAACTACCAAAGGCCGGAGGCCGCCGTCGGGCGGAGCGTCGGGGGAGACGTCCATCGAATAGGGACCGAAGGGCTCGCGGTGCGAGGGAACCTGTGTGGGATACATTATCCACACCGGAAAGGAAAGATCTTTGGCCGAGTCGTGAACGAGCAGAGTGCGGCTGCCAACAGAGGGTGTCAAGCGGAGATCAACTTTCGGTTTTCAACTTTTCTTCGAAGCGTGGATGGCGGGGGTCCGCGCCGCTGCCGTCGCTTTGCCCTTCCCAGAATTCGAGGAAGGCGGTGGTCCAATCGCGGGTGGCGGCGCGGGCGCGCGCGGCGGAGGCCATGCGCTCACGGAGACCGCGATCAAAGGCCAGTTCCCGCATGGCGAGCCGCCAGGCGTTGCCATCGTGTCCCTGAAGCACCATGCCGGATTCGCCTGGCAGAATAATCTCCCGCGGTCCGCCCTCATTGGAAACGATGGCCGGAAGTCCGGAAGCCTGCGCTTCGAGCACTGAGTTTCCATAGGTGTCGGTCATCGAGGGAAAGACAAACACGTCACTCGAGGCATAGGCACGCGCCAATTGCCGGCCTTTGATAAATCCGCAAAAGGCAATCGCCGGATGCTTGTAGCGCTCTTTCAGCTCGGTGAAGTAAGGTCCATCGCCCACTATGGCCAGCGCCGCCTTGGCCGTCAGATCGGCATCGGACAGAAACGCGGTCAGCAGCATGTCCAGATTTTTCTCGCGGGAGACGCGACCCACATAGGAGAAGACCACGCGGTCTTTGATGCCCCACGGTTCGAAGAAACGCTCGTCACGGTGACGGGGGTTGAAGGTTTCCAGATCGGTGCCGCGATTGAACGGCAGAATCCGTTTCGGATCGAAGCCGTGTTCGACAAGCTGCTCGGCATAGAAGCGGGACGGGGAATAGACCAGATCCGCCTTTCCGTAGAACCAGCGCATGAACATCCACGTCACGGCTTCCATATCCTCATCGCCCGTAATGTGCCGGACATGCTGCGGGAAATCGTTGTGGTAGATCGCACGGCAGGGCACATGGAACATCCGCGAGGCCAGCAGGCCCAGCAATCCGACGGGACCCGGTGTGGAGATGACATAGCCGGTAAAGCCCGCCGTTTCCAGATAGCGAATCATACGTAAGCCGGGCGGCATGCTGAGCTTGAAAGTCTCATAATCGGGCACGGAGAGTTCGCCGACGGGTTCGAAGTTGACGAACTTGGGTCCGCGTGAGGCCTTGCCATCCATGACCGAGGTGATAATGGTCAGGTCCGCGTTTTGCGCTTCGGCGACTTCCGCCATGCGGTTCAGGGTCAGTGACACGCCGTTGACATCGTTCACCGTGTCGGAGAACCAGGCGATCTTTTTATGCGGCGCGGTGCGGGCGGAGGGCAGATCCAGCACCGGAGCAAACTGACGCTCGATGCGCGCGATCAGAGGCCGGTCGAGGTTCAGTTTGTTGAAGGCATAGAGATACGGCCCGAGAATCGCATTCAGCGGCATCACTGCCGAGCCCAGCGTCAGGGCATTGGCCACGCGGCCCCGTTCGAATTCGCGGGCAGCCTGCTTCATCAGCCCGAAGCTGACCTCACTGATCACGCGATCCGCCAGCCTGCACAGCCGCTCATCGAAAGCCGGAAGGTCATCATTGGGGATGTCGCTGAGCCGTTCTCCGGCGGGGATCGAGCGGTACGCCAGATTGAATTCCCGCACCAGCCGCCGTTCCACGATGGACGGCCGCCGCCGAAAGCTGAACATCCGCCGCGCGTATTGCCACGCCGCGGCCAGTTTGTGCCGTGTGGAGAGGCGATGGGCAGGATTGCCCGGCACCAGCACCTGTGCAAGCATCATGCTGACGATATCCGGTCCCTGCACTTTGCGGCGGCGCAGATTTTTCTCATAATACTGAAACGCCACGCGATAGATCGAGTGCGCTGCCGCCAGCGTGCTGCCGTGAATTCCGCCCGGAGTTTCGGCCCGCCGCTGCATGGCCTCCAGCAACTCGCCGGGAGTGGACGCCTGCGGCACCTCGGTGTAGGTCAGTCCGATATACTGCCCGCAGTAATCGTTGGAGCCGCCGATCATGCCTTTCTGCCACGGCTTGTCACCGGCGGGTTCGATGCCCCACTTCCGGCGAATCCCCGCCATGAACTCGGGTGTGAGATGATCGAGCAGCGCCGCCACGAAGTCATTGGTGCGCGCCTGTTTGCCGCCCGAGCGGGATTCGAAATGATCGAAGAGCAGCAGCAGTTTTTCGATATGATCCGGACTCAGCCGCGAGTTGAGAATATCCAGCGGAGTGGCTACGGCATGCAGCAGATGCTCGGAGAGCAGATAGTCCCGCACCGGAAGGATCTGTCCCCGGAACGAGAGCATCTTCTGCAACTGGGCCTCGGACAGGCCGAACACCAGCAGTCGCACCTTGCACTCATCCTCGGGAAATTCGACGGTGGTCTCGCAGGACGAGAAGACGTCTTCATAGTGCGCAAGTTGCAGGCAGCCAGCGATGGTGTCGGAGTCGGTGAGCGTAAAAAAGTCCATGCCCCGCCGTTTGGCGAGGGCATATGCCGCCTCGGGCTCCGTCATGCTTTCGGGAGCCTGAAGCCGTTTCAGAAAGAAGTTCGTGGGCCGGTCGCTATAGCGCGAATGCACGCGCAAATCAACTTTGGGCATAGGGTCTCAGAGCAGAGGCGCGATGTATGTCGCGCCTGTCATTTGTGGTGCAAATAAATCGTTCCGTAGTCATCGGATGGGCAGATCACGCCATTGGGACCATGCTGTCCACGCGCACGGTCAGCTCAGTCAATACACTTTCCAATTTCGAGGTCAGTTCCTCGACAGCGGCATTTGCGGCTGAGGGCGGAATGGGCTCGCCCCAGACCAGATGGACACGCGAGAAGGGTTTGGGAACCTGAAAGCGGTCCCACGAGCGGAACTGCCACTTGCGCTCGGCACTGAAGGCCACGGGAATTACGGTGGCGCGAGCTTCCTTCGCCAAAAAGGCCGTGCCGGGCTTCATCTTGTAGATTGGCCCGCGCGGCCCGTCGCAAATCATCGCGCCTGTTTTTCCGACGCGCATATCATCGAGCAATTCCAGCGCCGCCGCCGTACCGCCGCGCGTGGAACTGCCGCGCACGGTGCGGTAGCCCAGCCGTTCCACCAGCCGCGAAACCATCTCCCCGTCCTGATGGCGGCTGACCATAGCGACAATTCCGCGCCGCCGCATCTGCCACACGGGAACGATCATCCGTCCGTGCCAGACGATGAGCAGCAGAGGTGCGCCGGAGGCCATGGCCTGCTCAACCTGCTCGCGGCCTGAGGTCTCGACGCGCCACGTGCAGCCCAGCAGTCTTAGCGCAAAAGGCCCGAGACGAGCGCCCAGAAATAAGAGAACGCGCCCCGCAAAAGTTGTAGCGATAGCGATGTCACTCCAGCGGATATTCGTTGAAACGTGCTCTGCGTCTGTCCCGTCGCAGCTTGAAAGGCGACCTGTGCCTTGCCCGATCCGGTCCGCAGTTCGGACTTGATGTGGCCCGGCGCGTGGGCCGCGAACTTGATGCCGTGGATGATCGACCGTGCCGTGAGGCTCGCCGCCTGATGCGGGAGATCCTTTACGTCGATGTGAATCACTATCACCTGTTGACTCACGGCTTGGGCCGGCGTTTGCGGGCCGCCGCCGCAGTAGCCGCCATTGGATCCGGATGCATAAGCACCCGCGGCCAGAAGGCCCAGCAGAATCAGATGTGCGGAAAGCACCAGCCATGTGCGTCTCATGGTTCCTCCGACTCCAAAATGGATAGGTCTATGATTAGTCGTGACGGTACTGCAATGAGGTGGACGGCGCGGGAGCGTAGTGCCAGGGCAGTTCGCTCATCAGCCGCTTCAAGGTTGCCACATCCGCCTGAAACGGGTTCGGCGGCGTTTGGGGCAAGTCCAGCAGGCGCGCCGCTTCAAACGGCGTCTGCTTCAGCATCAGGTTGTAGGCTTTCACCAGCAGGGTTTCGAGGCCGAGCACATCGGCGATGTTGTAGGCCAGCAGGGTTTCGAGGGCGCGGGGATTGTGCCGCTTCTTGTAGTCTCCCCACAGGCACACCGCCATGAAACCGTCGACACCGTCCAGTTCATAGCGTTCGATGCCCATGGCCTTTTCACAGCCCTTCAGTCCGCCCCGATAGCCGAGTTTGAACAGCACATACCGCAGATCGATGTGCGCCTGGGGAAGCGCCAGTCCGAGGCTTTGCCGCAGAAAGGGAATATCGAAGCACTTGCCGTTGTAGGTGACCAGCAGCTTGTACTGCTCGATGTCCCGCGCGAAGTCGCCCAGATTCTGCCCCTGAATATAGTGCTTGATGGTTAAGCCGTCGTAAAGCGCGATGGTGGTGACATGGTTCGCGCCCGACTGCAGCCCGGTGGTTTCGATATCCAGATAAGCGACGCTGTGGCGGAATTCGGGAAACAGTCTCCACTGCATGTTGGCGGGGAGGAGGTCGGCAAAGTAACGGGGGTTTTCCTGCTCCAGATGCCGCTGTGATTCATCCACATGCCGCTGCACCGTGTCGAGGGTGATGCGCGTGACCGGAAGCTTGCTGGCCTTCTGCATCACATCCCACGACAGCAGCCCGTCCGCCCAGAGCCGTTCTTCGACTTTGGGCGACACGCGGGGAATATGGCAGAAGGTGTTGGACAGCATAAGCGGTGACTACCCCAATCCTACTAAGGCAAAAACGAGACCGGACACTCGAGAAAATCCAAAATTATAAATTACAAATAATAAAGTTCTGAAACTGACCGCATACTGACTGGTTAGTATGTATATTTTTCACAGTTTACGCAGGCTGTGCGTTCCGAATTTCAGTCTTTCAAATTTTTCTTATGGCCACCAGCGTCAAATCATCTACCGGTTCTCTTCCGGCAAGGAATCCGGTCAGGTCGCTCAGGCAGGAAGTGACCAGATCTTTCGGTGTCAGCTCGTGGAGGGCGGCGATCAGATTCGAGAGCCGCTCAAGGCCGTATTCAGCCTGGCCATCCATGGCTTCGGTGAGGCCATCGGTGAACATCAGCAGCGTGTCTCCCGGCTGCAGGGTGACCGTGGTGACGTCGAAGGGAGTGTCGCAGAAAAGTCCCGCAGGCACCCCCGTGGCATCAAGGTGCTGCACGCTCTGGGGGCTGAGCAGCAGCGCGGGTGGATGTCCCGCATTGCAGATCTCGACGTTGCCTGTGCCGTCAGCCTTGCCGCAAATCAGCGTGGCATAATGGGAGTTGAAAGAACTCTCGCAGAGCAGGCGATTGGCGCGAGTGACCAGATCACTCGGGCCAAGGCCGAAAGGGAGCAGGCTATGAAAGATCGCATGGAGCTGCGTCGCCAGCAAGGAGGCGGCCACACCTTTGCCGGAGACGTCGCCCAGCACAAACAGCAGTTCGCCGTCTCCCTGTTGTGCGGGGAACATGTCCCAATAGTCTCCGCCCACGGGTCCGGCGGGAGCATAGTGGTAGTGCATCTCCCAGCCGTGCAGAGCCAGATTGTTCTGGGGAAGCAGCGCGGCCTGAAGGCGTGAGGCTAAGTCGAGATCTTCTTCCAGCGCACGCTGCTGTGCGGCATTCAGATCTTCAAGGCAGACCCGCACCAGAGGGTTGGCCAGCAGCAGCTCTTTTTCGATGTGCCCCTGGCAGACCATGCATACGCCGTAGGTGCCGTTTTCCATCCGCTCGAGAGCCGCATCCACTTCCTGCAGCAGATGCACCACCGGCGCGGGATCTTTCAGCAGCGGCATGGCCGCTTCGAGCCTCGTGCGCCGTTCGAGAAGCTGTTCTCTTAAACTGTCAATGACTGCCATGGGATGCTCTCCCGGGTAGAATCATTAATAGCGGAGCCTTCTGTCCTTCGGACTGACGGCCGGAGGCCGCCGCTAGGGGGACTTGATTAGGGGGTTCCGCTTTCAGCCTCTTCCTTGAGCAGTCCGCCGGCAATCTCCGCCACTTTTTTGGCTGCGCCCGGTTCACCTAAGGCGGCGCGGACCTTTTTGATGCGGGTGCGGCTGGCTTCGATCTCCTGCGGCAGAGTAAGCAGCGGCAGGATGGCGCCGACTAAATTGTCGGGGCTGGCTTCATCCTGAATCAGTTCCTTGACGACTTCTTCGCCTGCCAGCAGATTCGCCATGGCAATAAACGGCACCTTGACAATCCGCTTGCCGATGGCATAGCTTAAGGCCGCCGTTTTGTAAAAGACCACAAAGGGGTTGCCATAGTAGGCCGCTTCCACCGTGCTGCTGCCGGACTTTACCAGAGAGGCGTTGGCATGGGCCATTACCGCATGGGAGACTCCGAAGGCGCGCGTGATTCCGGGATGCAGCCGCAGGTAACGCTCGTAGAGGGTGTTGGGCACGTGCGGCGATTCGGCGAGGATGAACTTCAGTTCGGGTTCGAAGCGGCGCAGAATCTTGCTGGCTTCAAGCAGCACCGGCAGATGGCGGCGGATCTCCTGCTTGCGTGATCCGGGAAACAGGCCGACGACCCGGTCATCCGGTTGCAGATCGAGGCCCTTTAGAAACTGACCGCGCGGCGGAATAGGGCCAATTTCATCGAGCAGCGGATGCCCGACAAAGCTGACCTTGGCTCCCAGCTTTTCGAAGATTTCGACCTCGAAGGGGAAGATGACGGCAATGTGATCGGCCCATTTGGCCAGTTCTTTGGCCCGTCCGGCCTTCCACGCCCAGACCTGCGGAGGAATGTAATAAAGGACCTTCATTTGTTCAACCACGCGCAGGCGAGTCAGTTTCCGCAAAAGAGAGAAATGAAATCCCGGATAATCAATCAAAATTAATAGATTTGGCTTGCGGCGGACGATTTCGGCCAAAACTCTGGCGCGCACAGCGAGAATAAACGGCAGATGCCTCACCACTTCGGCAAAACCCATGAAAGACATGCGGCGGGCATTCTCGATGAGTTCGACCCCGGCCGCTTCCATCCGGTCGCCGCCGATGCCGAAAATCTCGGCGTCCGGATACCGCTTGCGGAGTTCGGCCACCACCCCCGCGCCGTGCATGTCGCCGGACGATTCGCCGGCGGAAATGAAGATTATGGGTTTAGACATCTACTCTCATGCCTGCTGCATCAAAACTTGAGACCTGGATGATCATGAACAAAGTTTTCCATGACATCGAACGACGTTGTGTCCGACGCGCGAACACGCACTTTACGGTTTCGCGGATAGAGAACAGCCCATCCGTCGGGTAAGGCGAGTTGTTTAGCCGCTTGGTTCTGTAAAGCCATCTCGATCTTCCCTTCAAACGTAGCTGGAACGAGTAATCCAAATTCGTACGACCTAATGATCACTCGTTGGCTTACGCTCATCGGAGCGTCGTGCGAGAAGACGCCGTACCCCTCCATTCGGACCATATTGGGTGCGATTCCCCCGGCGATGAGAAAAGCTGGGTCGATATTCAAGACCAGAGCTTCATCCCGTGAAACAGGATGAGGGATGATGAGGTGCATAAATACGGTGAGGCCGAACGGGCGACCACCAGTGCCGAGTATGTAAGGAACTGTCTCTACAAGACCACTCCATTCGGCCTCGCTGCCGGCTCTGGCACTATTGTAGGATATCTTTAGGAGCCATCGGGCGAGAAGGTCGTAGTCGTATTCGAAGATGAGATCTTCACCGGCACTTGCAAAGCAAGAGAAGTACCTCTGCCACAAGTCTTTTGCATAGCAATCGAGACCCGATAGTACCCCGCCATTGCACTCCTCGCAAACATCCTTGGTCACGGGATCGGCAGCTACAACTTTGTCTATTTTGCCGAGGTAGTTATTCCATTCCGGATTGGCCCGATGCATCCAGTTTGGGGTAATATGCTCGCGCGTTAACTTCCTGTCTTGCCCACAGTATGCACAAATACCCATTGTAAGCACCCTTTCTGAATACTCGCGCTCCATCGGGCACGACATGTCGTGCCCCTACGGCGGAATCATGGGCCGCGGGTTGCGATGGGCGCATACGATTCATTGGATGTCAGAATGTCCCGGGTTGTTTTCGTCCTCGTCCCAAGCCAACGGATTGCGAGTGATGTAGGCCCGAAGGGCAAGGTGTTCCCCGCGCGAGGTAATCACATTCTCGTGGAAACCGCGTTGAAAAATCACCACAAACGGATCGCCCGATTGCTCGCGAACTCGTTTGGTCACGGCGGCCTTGAAGGAGCGAACCACGGTGCTCACAGAACCCGGCACGGGATGTTGATAGGACTCTGTCGTAGGGGCACGGCATGCCGTGCCCGTCCTTCCATTATCAATCAACAAAATGCCATGCAGATGATTGGGCATCAGCACAAAGGTATCGAGAAACACGGAAGGAAAATGATTCGGAATCTCCCGCCAGGCCTTCTCTACCATTCGGCCCAGATCATTCAAGATCAGCTCGCCATCCTTGATCTCTCCGAACAGACACTCGCGTTGGCGCGTGCAGACGGTCACAGAATATGCGCCGTTGCTCGCGTAATCGAAGTCGCGAAGGCGGACAGATCTTCTGCGTGGATACTTCTTCTCTTCAGGATCCATGTGTGATGTTCTTGAAGACGGGCACGACATGTCCGGCGAAGCCGAGATCTCGCTCTGCGGATCGTGCCCCTACGGCAGAGTCAATGGAGAGCGTACACGCCGTGGGATTCCTATTCCCTACCCGTGGCAATCTCTGTAGTTCCCATCTTCTCTAAAATGAGAGTCGCAACTTTGAGGGCGCGGAGGCCGTCTTCGCCGGAGCAGGGGGGAGGGGTGCCGGTTTCAATGGCTTTGAAGAAGGCTTGCTGCTCCATCTGAATCGCGTTGCCTTCCGGGGCGGAGGGAGATGAAAACAGAATGTGGCGCTTTACCGCGGCCTTTTCGATCTCGCCAAGGCTGGTGGTGCCGGGAATATTTTCTTCACCGGGGCGGGCGAGGTGGAAGACTTGCGTGCTGCCGGTGGCGAAATCCAGCGAGATGTAACTATCGGAGGCGAACATGCGCAGCTTGCGCATGGGGTTGGCGCTGATGCGGCTGGCGGTGACGTTTGCGACCGCGCCCGAGGGAAAGGTGAGGCGCGCATTGGCAATGTCCACGCCTTCGGAGATCACCGCCACACCCGAGGCTTCCACTACGGAAGGCAATTCTCCCATCAATCCCAGAATCAGGTCCAGATCATGAATCATCAGATCCAGCACCACGGCGACATCGGTGCCGCGCGGGCGGAACTGCGAGAGCCGGTGGGCTTCCACAAACTGCGGGCGCGGATGATCCGTACCCAACGAGCGAAACGCGCGGCTGAAACGCTCCACGTGTCCGACCTGCAGCACGAGGTTTTTCTTCTTGGCCAGCGCCACCAACTCTTCGCCTTCGGCGGGCGTGGTGGTGATGGGTTTTTCCAGGAAGAGATGCTTGCCGGCCTGAAGAATCTGCTTGCCCACGGCGTAGTGGGAAGCGGTAGCCGAAGCCACCACCAGCGCATCACTGGCGGCAATCAGTTCTTCCAGCGAATTCACGGCTTTGGATCCGAAATCTGCCGCGACTTTTTGACTGCGCGCGGGATCCACATCATAAACGCCGGTCCACTGGATCGGCTGCGCCGCCAGCAGGCGGGCATGGATGGTGCCTAAATAGCCGGCACCCACAAGGCCAACATGTAGTTTATTCACGGGTGAGAAATCTCATGTGAAAGTAAATGGCAAAAGACGCAGAGACCACAAGTAACCCGCCGAGAACGGCGAGCAGCGCCACTTTAGGTGGCGTCGAGCTGACCATCGGGTCGATCCCGAAAATCGCAATAAAGAAGAAACTGGTGATGGCAAGACCCATCCAAAGGTTGCGGAATCGCCGGTTGCGGCGCACGCCGGCCAACCGGTCAAAATTTGGAGAATGCAAGGCTATGCCTCAAGGTTGAACGAGCACGATAATGACGATGCCCCACACGATCAAAAAACGGAGAACAGGGTGCAGGCTTAGAGATCCACCGGCTGCTTTTCCGCCGTGTTGGCGGAAGGCTTGCGGAAGAGGGAAAACAGCGAGCGCAATCCGGCGGGAGAAATCTCTCCGATGAGCCTCAGCCCCATCAGCAAGGCGACACACGCAATTCCCAGCGCGGCTGCCTTAGGAACGGAAACGGTCAGATGCAGACCATAATAGAGCGCGGTGCCGCACAGCGAGGTGAAGGCCACGCGCAGCAGCCGGCCCATAATCTGCGGACGGCACTGTTTGAGAAATCGGGGCAGCGTGTACGCTACGGAGACCAGTTCGCCCAGACACGATGACCACGCCGCGCCCGTAGCCCCGTAGCGCGGAACGGTCAGCGCCGCGAAGATCAGGCTCAGGGTGCAGCCCCACGTCAGGCCGATGGTGGGAGTCTTGGCGTCGCCCGATGCCAAGAGCGATGTTCCGAACATCGCGCCCATGCCGGTCAGCCAGAGCACACTCACGCTGATCTGAAACGGCAGCACCGCGCCGGCGTATTCCGGTCCGAAGACCGGCACAAGAATCACTTCCGCCACGGGAATTGCCAGCGCTACCGCGGGCATGAAGATCAACGCCAGCACCATCAGCAGCCGTTCGAGCCGCGCAGTCAACGCGGCACGGTCCAGCGCCACTTCCGACACCAGCGGCAGCATCACGCGATAAAGCACACCGCGAAACACCAGCACCGGCATCATCAAACGGCTGGCCAGAGAGTAGTAGCCGGTCTCCAGCGCGGTCGAGAGCCACTTGAGCAGAATCACCTGACTCTGAGTAAAGGCGATGGTCATCCCATTGGACCAGAGCACCGGCGCGGACGCGCGTATCAGCCTCCACGTCTCGGTGGTGGGCACAAGCCAGCGCAGCGGCAAGGATAGTTTGCGGCCAACCTGCCAGCCTACGGACACGCTGACCAGCATCAGCACCGAAGAACACAGCGCCACATCCACGACCGTGACAGTGCCCTTTACTTGCCAGAGCAACATCAGCAATCCAACCGACACCAGCCGCCCCGCCAGTTTGCCGGGAACGTCCCAGCGCGAGAGTTTGCGGGCATCAAACAGCAGCGATAAGTCGAAGGGCACAAAGAGCAGATAGGCGAACGTCAGCCAGACCGCGACGCGGTGCGTGGGAGTGACCGGCGAGACCAGCGCGGTGAAGAACGCCGCCGCGAAGATTGTCACAGAAAGCAGCGCGCGAATGCGGAAGATCGCCGCCAGCGTGGAATGCTCATTGTCCGGGCGCTGCGCCAGTTCCCGCACGCCGACGACGGGAAGCCCGAAGTGCGCGAGGGCGACGGCCATGGTTACAATCGACAGCAGATAGCCGTAGAAGCCGAACTCTTCAGGTCCAAGCTGCCGTCCGGCAATCACCAGAAAGGAAAATTGCAATACGGTCTCCGCCGCTGCGCCCACCGTTAGAACGGTGGCATTGCCCAGCGCGGAGCGGGACGGAGCAGGCGTCGGTTGTGCTACCATTTGCCGTGCAGAACCCGTTTGAACTTGCGCACGATGCGTTGGCCCAGCGTCGCGTTGAAATCGATATCCGGCGCGTCCTTGCCCCAGATCAGCGGCCCGTAACGGTCATAGGAGAGCTTGGAGAGGTCGTTGGAGTATTTCATCCGTGCCTGCGAATTTGACGCGGCATAAAAGCGGTAATGCACCAGCACTTCGGGCAGATTGGCCAGACGCAAACCTTCCACCAGATAACGCAGACTGATGGTCAGGTCCTCGGCCATCGGGAAATCCGGAATGTATCCGCCCATTTTTCGCAGTTGCTCGGTGCGGAACATCATGGTCGGTCCGCCGATGCAATTGCGTACGCGGAATTCGCGCTTGATGGCGTCATGCTCCGCCGAGAAGGGAAAGGGCTTTTTGAAGATCCGCCCGGTCTCATCCATGTAGTCAAACCAGGTTCCGAGCAGCGCGACGTCCTGATGGGCGTTCATGTAGTCTACCTGCTTGCGCAAACGGTCCGGCAGCATGATATCATCCGAGTCCATGCGTGCCAGCAGCGGCGCCGTAGCATGCTGGATGCCCTGATTCAGGCCCGAGATCACTCCCATGTTGCGCTCGTTCTTGACCACGCGGAAGCGCTCATCCTTCAGATCCATCAGGATCTCTTCGGATTTGTCCTTGCAGCCATCCAGCACGGCTACAACCTCGAAATTATCGAAGGTCTGCGCCTTGATGGACTGCAGGCATTCGGCAAGGTAGCGTTCGGCATTATAAATGGGAATGGAAACGGTGACGGCTGGCGGCATAGGGGATAGGACCAAAACTGGAGACTTAAAATAGTATTCGGGCGAAGTTATCCACATTCATGCGCGCAAAGGCGATATTTGATGCGCGTCCGTGAAAGATGTGTGAACAGGTGCTCATAATATAAAGCTTTCGTTTGTTTTTCTCAAATGGCCGCCTATATTTAGGTGCAACTGAAACGTCCCACTTGACTACGGGACAATTCACGCAGATTGCCAAAACAAAAAGGGCTGTCCGAAACGTTCGGACAGCCCTTTTTGCAAGCTGAAAGTTTATGCCTTCTTCTTCGGCATGAGGCAGACCATGACTTCGAAGGTCTCCCCCTGAGTGGTAAATTCGATGACGATGACGGGGATGCCGCGGATCTGTCCCACCGAGTGCGGACCGCCGACGATCACCGTGGGCAGTGACAACATGAAACTGTGGTCGGTGTGAATCAGGTCGGCCTTGGCGGCGCCGGCGATGATATTCATGAGTTCGCCCACCGTGTCACGAATATCTTCGTCCTTTTCCTCACCCGGGTTCATCTGCAACATCCGGCAGACCACCTTGCGGGCGAGACTGTCATTGAAGGTAATGGCGACAAAACCTTCGGCGGCACCGGACAGACCCATTGTGCCCGAGATATGGCCTTTGGTGGCCGCTTCGGTGCGTACGGACAACCCCGTCCGCTCGCAGTCCATATCCGCCATCTGTTTCAGAGTGTCGAGGGTGGCCGTGATGAACGGGTTCACATATTCGGCATCGAGATGCGCGGGCTGTATCACCTCTTTCTGGCTGCCCAGCATGGCGGCCAGCTTCCGTGCCACAAGCTGTGGCTGAAGCGGCGTGACCAGGAATTCGAGCTGGGTGTTGCGGCCCAGCGACGCTTCCGCGTTGCGCCGTCCGGATTCGCTGGTGACGAGGACGATAGGGACATCTTTGCCGCTCTCATTGGCCCGGATCTGCATCAGGCGGGAGGGCGCATCCGCGCCGGTGTCCGGCCAGAAGAACAGGGCAAGATCAAACACATCCAGACGCGCGGCAGCCTCGTTGTGGTCAACGCGGCGCACATTGGCGTTATGCTGGGCGAGGAGCCGGGTGGCAATCTGCTCCTGCAGCCGGGGAAAATCAATCAATGCAACTTCGAGGCTCATGGGATAACAATCTCCGGGGTTGGCAAGCGTTGTCACTTACGCCTTGGCGGCCAGCGTCAGGCTCTCTTGAATCTTCAGCATCAACATCTTTGCATCGAACGGCTTGGTCAAATAGTTCTGCGCGCCGGCTTTCAGCGCGTCCACCACGCAGTTCTGATCGGCCTCGGAGGTCAGCATCATCACCGTGATGTCCTTGTACCGGGGATTCCCCTTGATCGTCTTCAGCACTTCCAGCCCGGTCATTCCCGGCATATTCCAGTCGAGAATCACCAGTTGAATAGCTTCCGGCTTTTCTTCGATAATCTTCAGCGCCTGCATGCCGTCGGGTGCTTCCAGCGCCTCTTGCTTCATTTCGTCCACGCTGCGTTTGACAATCCGTCGCATCGTCGTGGAATCATCTACAATCAGTATCGCCATAATTGCCTCTAAGTTCGCTGCGTCGCGAGGGTGAAACCGAACGAGCTAAACAGCTTGCAAACCTTAGACCACCGCCGAATCGCCTTCGGCGGTTGATAGACGGCAACAGGTTTTCTTCAAAAAAGAGACAGGCCCGGCGGTGAGCCGGGCCTGTCTTAATGGACTCATCGGAGATCCTATTTCAGCACTACAAACTTCTGCAGCATCGTCCGCTGCGAATTGGAAACCTTGAGCACGTACAAACCCGACACGTACGCCGCAGGGGCAGCCGGCAGACCGCCTGTTGCTGAGGGCAGCGCCTGCTCCCACACGTTTTGTCCCAGAACATTGTACACCCTCACCGTGACCGGACCTTGGGCAAACCATTCCGGCGCAAGCTGCAGTGAAGGCCAGCCATTGGAGGGATTGGGATAGACAACAAGCGATGGGACTTCCGCGATTGCCGCCTGATGTTCCGGGACCGCACTCATCCCATATTCCCATGTACCCATATCCGGCGCGCGCCCCACAAACGGCAACCCCACATCCAGTCCCGCATCAATGCATGGCGACTCCGCGCTCAGATGGTATTCCACGGTATCCGCAAACACGGGATCCATGAAGAGGTTGCCGTAGATGTCGGTGCTGTCGCCATTGAGATTGGTGGTGGCCAGAGTGCCCAGCGAGGGCCAAGCGAAATCATCGAAATCAAAATTCTGCTGATTCTGCCAGAAGCAGTTGTTGCGGATCGAAAGGGCACTGGTGTCACCAGAGATCGTTATCTCGAGCGCGGCTCTCAAGCACCCGCTGAAAATATTGTTCACGACGACAAGGCTGTCACCGGCATGCATGGACCCTCCCAAATAGTTCCCGCCATGACAGAACGTGTTGCCCAGGACACGAATAATGCGGGTGCCCGCACCGTCCCCTAAAGAGAGGCCTGGGCTGTAGGGGAACAGGTTGTTCTCGATGGTCACACGGTGTGAACCTGCGAAGCTGAGGTAACCCCAATCGTTCGCAAACAGACAGGAGCGAATATCTCCATCGGTGTTCACGCCGGAAAAAGACAAGTAAGGCACATCCATCCGGTTGTTCTCAAACCTGAACCGGCCCACCGCCAACCGCGAATCTCCCCCGATGGTAACGTCACAGTTCCTGATAATCAAAGAGTCCGACCAACTCCAGAAATTGATCCCGTGGTAAGTCGTATTTCGGGTGTCTGCAATCGTGGAGTGGTTCACTTCCCACCGCCGGAAGTTGTCCCCCTCCATACAGGGTTGTGCTCCGGCCACACGGCAATACTCCAGTTGTGCGCTGGCGGCCGGACCTTGCAGCCGGATGCCACTCCACGCCGAGTTCGACCATGTCTCAAAGTAAATACTGTCCTGTGTCGTCCCTGCCGCGATGAGCAGCCCCTGAACGACCAGCGCATTTCCGCAGGTTACCGAATCCAACTGGATCCGCACCCCCGGTTCGACCCTCAGCGTGTCTCCCGCCGGGACATACACATCATGGTGCGCAACATAAGGGGAATAGTCCGCAGTCAGCACCCCTGATATGGTGTCCGTCAGGGAGGAACGGGGATAAATGTCGACCTGAATCGTGTTCGTATCTGTCAGGCCAAAATTGTCTGTGGCAATAACGCGCACCGCAAACGAGGCGGCGCCGAACGGCACCCGTCCGATAAACAACCGACTGCTTGTCACTTGATCCACATGGCTGGCCTCCTGCATCCAAACCGGAAGGGCATCGGGAAAGGTAAACTGAACACGGTTCTCATCCCGGGCAGTGATGGTCAGATCGAGGATCTCTCCCCACCGAACGGACAGATGGCGAGGTGTGGAAATAACCGGCGGGTGATTCTGGTGATGATCCCACCACCATGCACCGATGTCCGAGACGGAGCCATCCGGATCAAGCATCGCCGGATCTCCTCCATTGATCGCCGGAGAGCCAAATTGCACTGCTGTGTAATTTCCATCCGGATCAAACAGCGGATCAGCCGTAATGTTGCCCGGCCCGGACGGGTGCTGTTCGCCCCACGGATCATCCATCCCCCACACCAGATTATGATGCGGCGGAGTCACGAACGATCCGGACACTGGGCTAAAGACCTGCAGATTCGGCTGTGTCGAGTAGAAGATATTGTTCGCGAGGACCAGACCGCTATTGGTAGAGCTGCCCTGCAGAAAGTATTGAGGAGCGCAAGCAAAGCAGTCACCGGTGTAGGTAAAGGTGTTGTTTACGACTTGCAGAGGCAATGGGTTGTCCAGATCGCTTGGATTTCTCCATGAGATCGAATTCCCGTGTACGATGCCCTGACAGTTTGTCATCCGGAAGCTATTCAGAACGCAGTTGCGGACTTCCACATGCGAGGAACTCCCTACCGAGAGACTGCCAAGGCGGCAGTTCACTACCGTAACGGCTCGCGAGCTATCAAAGCCATCGGAGTTCACACTCTCGATGTCGGAATTCGATATGTCTACGCTGCCGAAGGCATCGAGGGTGGATTGCATGATACTGTCGCCTTCCTCAGCCATGGCGCGGCAGAGGGAACGGGCGGTCACAGATCGCCATGTGAAAATTTCGCCGTTGAGGGTGGTGCTATCCAAAACGATGTTGGCGAAATTGGCGGTGAGGTTTCGCAGGAAGGAATGGCGGGCGGTTACCAAACGGGCTTCCCAGTCCCAGGGTCGGTTCCCTGTCTGGAAACGGCAATGCGAAAACGACACGGTGTCCACGAACGTATAGCATTCGCCCGCGCCGGCGAACGTCACGTACGTGCACTGCGCCAGCCGTCCGGGATGCTGCCTTGAACCCGTAATTCGCGCGCCGGGAGACGCAAGATTCAGGATCACCGAATCTGCAGCCGTGCCTTCCAACCGTAACACACCGCCCAGATTGAAGCGGGAGGAAAAGTCCGGCAGCAGAATTTCCACTCCGGCGTCCACCGTCAGCGTCGTGTTACTGTTCACCCACGCCGAGTCTGTGATCACATACGGGCTTCCACCTACAGCCCAACTGCCCGAAACCGCGCCCGAAACCCACGTGGTGTCGGCGGATGCTGAAGAGATCAACGCCGTCAGCAACAGCGGTACAAGCCAAAAAGTGCGATGCATGGGTTCCCTCCCCAGCTTAGTTGTTATTTCAACAGCAGTGCTTCAAGCAACCTCACCTGCCGCCCATCACAGCAAAGCCCTGCCACAACCCGTGCAGCAAGGCTTTCCAGAAACATTTCTTGAAATGTGCGTGCTGAACCATAACCGCCTCCCGTGTCGGTTTGTCCGCCAGCAATAAGGTGCGTTACTTCACCGCGGCAAAGGCCTGCTCCAGATCGGCGACCAGATCGTCCGCGCTCTCGATGCCGACGGACAGGCGGATCAGTCCGTCACTGATGCCCAGCTTCTGGCGCGACTCTTTGGGAACCGATGCGTGGGTCATGATGGCCGGATGATCGCACAGCGATTCCACACCGCCCAGAGACTCCGCCAGCGAAAACAGCTTCAGACTTTTGGCAAAGGCCCGCGCCGCTTCGAGGCCGCCGGAAAGCTCAAAGCTTACCATACCGCCGAAGCCGCTCATCTGCCGCTTGGCCAGTTCGAACTGCGGATGCGTACGCAGCCCCGGATAGCGGACCCAGTTCACGTCCTTGCGTCCGGCCAGAAAATTCGCCACGTCAAAGGCATTCTCCTGATGCCGCTGCATGCGCACCGCCAGAGTCTTCAAGCCGCGCAGGCAGAGGAAACTGTCGAAGGGCGACGGCACGCCGCCGATGGCATTCTGGTTGAACTTCAACTCGCCATAGAGCGGCTCGTCACTGGTAATCAGCGCGCCCATCACCACGTCGCTGTGGCCGTTCAAAAACTTCGTCGCGCTGTGCATGACCAGATCCGCGCCCAGTTCCAGCGGCCGCTGAAAATAGGGCGTCATAAAGGTGTTGTCCACCGCCACGCGCACGTTATGCTTGTGCGCCAAGTCTGTCAGTGCGCGGATATCCAGAATCTTCAGCAGCGGATTGGTGGGCGACTCGATCCACAGCCAGCGCGTTTGGGGCCGGATATGCCGCTCCACAACCGCCAGATCGGAGAAATCCACAAAGTCCGACTGCACACCCTGCTTTTCCCGCACGCGCTTCAAAAGCCGGTAAGTGCCACCGTAAACGTCATCGCAGGACAGCACATGCTCCCCCGCATTCAGCGTGGCAATCAGCGCGTCAATCGCCGCCATGCCGCTGGAAAAGGCCAGTCCGAACCGTCCGCCCTCCAGCGCCGCGAACGCGTGCTGCAGCACCTGCCGCGTGGGGTTATCGGTTCGTGAGTACTCGAACCCTTTGTTGACTCCGAGTTCCGGCTGCACATAAGTGGACGTCTGAAATATGGGAGTCATGATCGCCCCGGTTACCGGTTCCGGTTCGATTCCCGCATGCAAGCAGGCGGTATTGAAATGCATACTCTTTTTCATTAGACATGCCGCATAGGTTTATGAACTTTCAAATAGAAGGTCACAAGTACAAAGCCCCCTACTCCCCAGCACCAGAAGCGCTCGCACAAAAACGGTTTGGCGTTGGCCACAGCATTGATGGTGGCGTTCACCATTTTGAGCACCGCTTTTTTCCAGCCGCGTTTGGCCGTCACCTGCCACGGATCCCACCAATCCAGCCGCGTCCGCACAACCTCCAGATCAATACCCGGGACATAATCCGGTAACGGATAGGTAATAATCCGGATGCGATCGAAATGATCGAAGGTCAGCACGCTGAATGGGCGAATGTGCGTAGGGTCACGCCAATATTCGTAGCTCGAAAAGTGCGGCACGGTAATTTCGATGGTCGCGCCATCCTCACACACCCGGTAGAATTCCCGCAACGCGTCGAACATTTTGGGGATATGCTCCAGAGTATTTCGGGTATGGATATAGGACACCGTGCTGTCGCCAAACGGCATGGCCGTCGCATCGGCTGCAATGTCTACGCCGGGCTGCAAGTCCAGATCCACGCCGACAAATCCCGGTTGCTTGTAAGGGCCACACCCGATGTCCAGTTTCATAGAGAATTCCAGTTTGCTAAGGTAGGTTCAATCGCGCCGGCGGAGCATGACACCGGCATCTCCAGTTCAAGTTCGTCACGGCGGGGAAGCCAAGGGCTCCGAGACTTGGTGCCGCTTATTGTGTGCACCGCACACGCAAAAACACCGTCTGGCCTTGCTTGACGTCCACCGGCGGGAAATCGTGGCGCTTCAGCGTGCCACCGGTGCCGTCCTCAAACAGCGCCCGCAGCGTATGCAGGCCCGGCGGGAGTTCGAAATCCGCCACATAGATCCGGTCGGGCAGCGTCTCCCAAGAACGGGTGTCGGCGGCTTCGGAAATCACTCCCGCCGCGTTGACCACCGCGCCTAAAATCGAGCCCAGAGTTTCATTGTTCTTGCCGCCAATCTTTTCCGCGCCTTCCTTGGCCGCGTACTTGATCAGGGCGCGGATAATCGCCCGCACGGCAATCGCGCCGTAGCGGTCCTTCAGATCCTGCTCCAGCACCGCACCGACATTTTCCATCAGTTCGGCGTGATACTCGCGGTCCTGAGCATCGCGCACGACAATGCCATTTACCCGCGAGCCTTGATAGTATTGCGGATACACCGGCATGGCTACCCGCAGCAGATACTTCAGCTTCGTGCGGTCGTACTCATAGTCGTTGCCGCGCCGGTAGACGTCATAGGCATATCGCTCCCGTGCCGCATCATCCGCCCATGAGGTCTGATCATTGGTGAAGATCGGAAACACAAGGTTGGTTTCCTGAATCGGCGGTGCCAGCCCCGTCTCGCAGATCATGACCACTCGACCATAATCGCGGTGCCGAATCGCCGCCGTATCGGGGCACTCCTTCCGCAACTCTTCAACGGTCTCGGAAAGTCCGCTCTGCTGCGCCGCCTGCATGCCCAAAGGGCAGAGAAAAGACGGCGACGGCACTCCATAGTAATTCTTGTACAGTTCGCGCGACCGCTTGTACGAGATCCACGCGTCGTTGATCTGCCCGAACCCTTGATACAAGGATCCGTTGAACCACTGCAAATAGGCGTCATCGCGGTAGGTGTGCTTGCCGTCGCGGGAGAGCACTTCGAGGTAGGCCGCAATCCGCCGCCCTTCCACCGCTGCGTCGGCGAAATTCCCCGCGGCGATGTAACCCAGCGCGCGGTAGTAGTGCAGCATGGCCTTGTCGAAGTCCGTCCCCTGATAGGCACGCACCCGGTCCGAGACCGCAATGCCCGCCGCTTCGCGTGACAGACTTTTGGTCTGCCGCTCTTCGGCCAGACGGTCGGCATCTTCGAAGGTCTTCTGCGCTGTGGCATAGTCTCCCGCCTCAAAGGCCAGCAGCCCGAGGTTCAGAAGTTGTTCCACGTCTGTTGTTTGTCCGACCGACTTCTGATAGGCCGTGTAGGCCTTCTGGTAGTCGGATGCCGACAAATCCGTGCGCACGCGCTCCATCAGCATCGTCCGCGGCCCCGCACACCCCGCAAGCAAGAGCCAGAAAAGCAGAAAGCAGAAAACCGAAAGCTCTCCCATCCTGACCTTCCCCCACAGCGTGGAGGAAGGGACGCGAGCCTTCCCGTTTCCTATTTCATCCTTCATCCTTCCGCCTTCATCCTTGGATTACGGTTTGTACGGCTTGCGCGCGATGAACTTCTTAATCTTCTTCTGTCCCATCCACACCTTTTGATTGGTCTGGATGTCGGTCAGATTCAGATCGATCTGATAGAATGCGACCTTCTCCTTGCCTTCCTCGTCGGTGATCTTGTTGATCTTGCCCATCAGCATGTAGTCCGCGCCCAGTTCCTGGCCGAATTGCTTCATCGTCTCAGGAGACGCGTTGGCCTGCTGATCCTGCCGCTCTTCGCGCACGCCTTCGCGCTCGGTCTTGGCCGAGACCACATTTACCGTGCTTGAATTGACAAAGGCGCGCTCAATATCGCCCACAAAGGTCCCGGTGGCAATATGCTCATCGGTAAGATTCTGGATGGCGCCTACAATCACCGTGGGATTCTTGCTTTTGCCCTTCAGAAAGTTGGACAACCACGGGCGGTTTTGGCCGTTCTCGCTCAAGGCGTCACTGATCATTTCGTTGGAGACCAGCCGGCTATCGGTATCATTCCAGTTGCCCGACAGGTCCACTGTCTCACTGCTATCTATGCGCGACACCGTCTTTTTGCTGGAGCAGCCGCTGACTGCCAGCAGGGCCGCCAGCAGAATCACCATCGCAAGTTTCATCCGGTACATTATCGAACTCCTTGAAAAGAAATAAGTTATGATGAATCCGGGTCTGCTTCCCGTCCTGCGGAAAGCCCACTAAGATAAAGCGATTTCAGCAATTCTGCAACCGCTCTTCTGCCCGGCAAAACCGACCCTTTCCAAAGACAGACGGGCAACCCTCACGAGCCGCCCGTCTCACACGTTTCAGCATTTCAGGTTTTCAGCGTTTTCCTACGGTGTCCATCCCACCACCCGGAAGGTCCAGCGGTGGGGGGCGGGAGCGCTGAGCAGGCTGCTGGCATCATAGGTCAGACCTTCGACCGTTGCCAACTCAACTTCGGCATTGTTGCCTTGTCTGCCGAAGACCTTATAGGTGGGAAATCCCGGCACGCAGTTCCAGCGCAGCAGCAACTGGCTTTCGGTGAAATAGACTACCACTACCGGCGACGTGATATTCTCGCACTCGTCGGGAATTCCGTTGCTGTTGCAGTCGGTGCTGGTGCCGTTCAGAATATCGCAGCCGTCGGGATGGCCGTTGTTGTTGCAGTCGTTGGTGCCCAAGAACACCGTGCCGGGCGACCCCACATGCTGGGAGTTGCCTCCGTTGGCCGTAATATGCGTGACCGGCAGTGTGCGCGAACAGGTATAGAGGGCGATTCGCCCGCCGCCCCCGCCACCGCCGCCCACATTGCCGTTGCCGCCGCTTGCGGTGATGTAGCCGTTGCCGACAATCGCCGGGGCGCGCACCCAGAGGCTGCCGCCGGCCCCGCCTCCGCCGTTAGCGCCGCTCTCGCCGCCGAGTACGGTCAGGGAATCATTCAAGAAGAGTGTATCTGTGACCGTGAGCAGCAAAGCTCCCCCACCCCGTGCCCCGTTCGTGCCGCCGCCGCCGCTGCCCATCAATACCGGCAGTGGCTGCGAATCATTAGTGCCGCCACCCACTGCGCCGCCGGTTCCGGTTCCGCCAATTCCCCCGTGACCGCCTCCACCGCCGAACGCGCCGAGGGTCGCACCGGCGCCGGGTCCGGTCCCCGCAGCGTAGCCGCGTCCCAACGCGGAAAAGATCCCGAGGCTATCGATTCTGAGTTGTCCATTCACCGTAAACTGCACCGGGTGTCCGGCTGCAATCCACAATTGCCCTGTTCCGGTTACGCGGACATTGCCGGTGATCGACCATGCCGTGTCCGCACAGTCGGCAATGCCGCCGGATGTGACGGTGATGTTGCAGTGCGGAGGGTTAATCAGACCGGAGACCGCACCGTTATGGGTGCAGTTGGAAATGGCCAGTTCACCGACACTCTGCGAGGCTGCTTTGGTGTACAACATTCCCGCGCCGCCATAGCGCAGTCCCCATCCGCCGCAGGCGGAGAGGGTTCCGGTGAACAGATTCGACGTGTAGTAGAAAGCCAGACAGCCCCCGCCGCCGCCACCGCCGTTCGCCCCTCCCTGGCCGCCTTGTGCCGTGACACTCCCAAGGCCTGTCAGCGTGCCGACTTCCAGATACAAGCTTCCTCCGGCTCCAGCTCCGGAGAGGTTGGTTCCTATAGCGCCATTGGCCGAAAGCACACCGTTGACGCGCAGGGTATCGTCCACCACAATGTGCAGTGCACCGCCGCCCGCTCCGCCATACGTTCCGCCACCACCGCTGCCGAACTCCTGCGGTGCGGTGATGGTCGGATATGTTACTCCGCCTGTCGCGGTGCCTGCTGAACCTCCTGCCCCGCCCGCCCCGCCGTAGCCTCCGCCTCCGCCGTATCCACTCACGGTCGATCCCGCACCCGGTCCGCTGCCGGTTCCATAGCCGCAACCCGCGGCGGAAAACGTCGCGTTGCTGTCAATGGTCATCGTGCCGTGTACGGTTAACTGAGCCCGTTGCCCAGCCTGTGCCCACACCTGTCCGGTTGCGGCAACACGGAAGTATCCATCTACGGTCATCGCCGAATCGCGCAGCACGACCGAGCCGTGACTGTTGATCAGCACATTGCAGGGTGGAAGGTCCCCGAGGGGCGTCACTCCGGTATTCAGAAGTGTGCAGTTGAAGAGTAGAAGATCACCCAGCGGTTGAGTGAAATTCCGGGTGAAAATGGTTCCGCCACCGCCGTATTGATACCCCGAACCGCCACAGGCGGAAATCGTACCCGTGAAGGTCCGGGCACTGTAATACAGGGCGATTCTTCCGCCGCCCCCGCCCCCGCCGCTGCTTTGGGCGACGCCTCCCGTGGCGGAAATCTGTCCCGCGCCCGCCAAGCATCCGGCCGTCGCATAAATACTGCCGCCACCGCCCGCGCCGGCAGTATTCGAGCAGTTGCCGCCGTTGGCCCACAACGCGCCTGCGACGGTCAGGGTGTCACCGACGATTAGGCGAATAACGCCACCGCCGAAGCCGCCGTTCGCGCCGCCGCCGCTTCCCATTTGCAACGGTGTTCCCACCGAGCCGTATGCCACGCCGCCTGTATCGACCATGGTGCTGGTGCCGCCGGTTCCCGCATGGCCGCCCCCACTTCCATAAGCGCCGGATGCATGTCCCGCGCCCGGACCCGTCCTCGGCCCGTAGCCCCGCCCCACCGCATTAATCTGTCCGGTCGCATCCACCAGCATGTTGTGGGTGATGGATAGATACACGCCGGCAGAATCTCCGGCGGCATGAGTAACCAGACCGCCGTTGATAATCCGCAGACTTCGAAAAGAATGCAGGCAGCCCACGGTCACGGCACACCCGTTCACGGTCACATCGTATCCTTCATAGGTCGTGTTGCCGCATCCAATGGTTGTGCTCGCTGTAAAGGTGATCGAGTCGGCAAACACCGGAGACAACCACAGGATAGCGCAGAAAATTACAGACAGAACTTTCATAATTACCGCCGGGAAGATTTACATACTCCATCGTCTCTTATCCAAAGATAGTGTACGATTGCGTCATAACAATGTCAAGTTCCACAGGGTATCTATTGAGCAAAAGAAAACCCGGTTTCTCACCGGGTTATGCACACCACACGACATCTATCGCTCAACATGATTCATATTCGGATGCACTAAGAATAGCTCGCCGATGGCGCAGTATTCGTCTCCAAGGCTTGATACAGGAAGAGGAGCACACTGTTCTCCCGGAACCAACCCTCCGCCGACAGCGCAAAATGTTCTGCACTCCACACGCGCAGCGCTTCCGGCAATTCTTCCGCGCGTGCCCATAACCGACGCGCCAGCGGTTCACCCAAATGTTCGATGGCCGCCGCCCATAGAATCCCGTCACTGCGCCGCAGAGCCAGAGAGATCCACTCTTCAAGATGCTCCTGGACCGTCAGCATCTGCTGTCCGCCTACGGGCAGACGATTTGCCTCAATCTCCGCGAAATAGGCATGCAGGTCGGGCCTGTTGAAAAACCGCAGGCGCTTTCCGTCGAAGGAATGCGCCGATGGCCCCAATCCCAGATAGGGTTTCTGCTCCCAATAGGCCGAGTTATGCGCCGCACGGTATCCGGGCCTGGCAAAATTGGATACTTCATAGTGCTCATAGCCCCGCTGTGTGAAGAACACATGCGTGGCCAGATACAAGTCCGCTTCAACATCTTCGGAAAGAGGCACCAGCTTGCCGCTTGCCCGCCAGCGGTCAAAGGGCGTGCCTTCATGAAACTCCAGATTGTACAGCGACACATGCTCCGGCGCCAGTGCGAAAGCCTGCTCCAGATCCGTCCGCCATTCATCCAGTGTTTCGCCCGGCAGACCGAAGATCAGGTCCAAAGACAAGTTATTGAAGCCTGCTGCACGGGCCAATTTCACTGCTTTTTCGGTTTCATCTGCCGTGTGGTCACGATAGAGCAGGGCCAATTTCCGCGGCGAGAAGGATTGCGCGCCCAGAGACAACCGGTTTACGCCCGCCTGGCGCCATCCTGCCAGCATCTCTGCGGTCAGCGTCCCGGGATTTGCTTCCAAAGTAATTTCCGCGCTGTCTTGAATTCCCCACAACTCGCGCGCTTGCATAATCAGCGCTCCAATTTCTTCCGGAGGATGCAAGGAAGGTGTGCCTCCGCCGAAATAAACTGTTAGGGCAGGGCCGGTCAGAATGTCATACTGCGTTCTCGCCAATACTGCTTCTGTAAGTAGTGCCTGGATAAAGCGTTGGCGCTCCCCGCTGCGGGGCACTTGTTTATAGAAGTCGCAATATGGACACTTGCGTCTACAATAGGGCAAATGAAAATACAAATGTAATGGCATCTGGTTTGCTCAAACCTTATCCGGATACTCTCTAATCTCACAACCTCAGAACCAAGCACAGTTTTTGGCTGGAATTACAACGGGCATATAGGCAAAGTCCGGTCGCTCCGGCACGTCGGTGCGGCAAGCTTTACCTTTTCTGAATGGATCTTAATGAGCGCTGACGCTCCGCAAAACCACTTTGCTGACAATGGACCGGACGCCCTCCAGCCCGAGTCGGGAAAGCTCTCTGCCGACCGGAGAGGCCCCGGTGCGGCTCGTGGTCTTGCGGACTTCGTCGAATCTTTCCTCGGTGGCTCGCGTCTGCGCCGTGGTGGTCTGCCTACCAAGGCTGCCACTGCCGAACAGGAAGAGCCGCCCGAACTGCTTGAACTGCTGCTGGAAGGCCCCGATGCGGTGATCATTCTGCATCGGGAGCAAGGCGAGATCATTGAGGCAAACCATCGCTTCGCCGAATGGGTAGGCCTTGAAAGGAATACCCTGGCCGGGCGGCACTTCCTCAACCTTTTCCCCGAACCTGAACGCAAGGCGGCGCGCACACTGTTTGAAGATGCCGGCGCCGGTGGCGTACACGTGATTGAAGTCCCCTCTGCCATCAAAGATGTCCGTCCGCGGCTTGTGGAGTTCACCGCTGCCGTTTCCAAGGCGGGGCACGGCGCATTTGCCGTGGTTGTCGGACGGGACGTGGGAGAACGCGCGGCCACCGAGCGCTATCTGCGCGCCGAACGCGACCGTCTTGGACTCTTCATCCGCGCCATGCGGGATATGCTGATTCTGCTCTCGCCTGCGGGAGACATCCTCTATGCCAATGCGGCTGCGGAGCAGGTCTTCGAGCCCTATGAACTCCCGGTCATCTGTCACCGCTGGCTGAACCAATTCGCCAGATTCGACAACTCCGATCTGCAAGGATTGGCGTCTGCCTATGAAGGCCGCACCCTCGAACTGGATGGCTCCGACGGCAGTGTGTTTCTGGTCACCCGAAGCTTCCTGTTTGAGTCCGGCCAGAAGGCGATGGTCATGCTCATGGCCAAGGACATCACCGATCAGCGGGTCGTCGAGAAACAGAATCACCAGCTCGAAATCGAACTGATTCGCGAGAGCAAACTGGCCGAATTCGGCACGCTCTCCGCGGGCATCGCGCACAACCTGAATGGCCCGCTCACCGGCATTCTCGGCTTCTGTGATCTGATTGAATTGACCAAGCCCGGCCAGCAGGAGATCGCGCAGATTCGGAGCCAGGCCATTGCCATGCGCGACATTGTGGCCAACCTGCTGCACAAGTCGCGCAGTGAACGGGAAAGCCAGCCGCAGGATCTGCTGATCGAAGACATCATTCGCACCGAGTTGCGGTTCCTCGACGCCAACCTATTCTTCAAGCATGATGTCAAGAAGATCATCGAACTCGATCCCGACTCGCCCACCCTTTACGGCGTGTACATCGACTTCTCGCAGGTAATCGGCAATCTGCTGCGCAACGCCATCGACGCCATGTTCAAGAGTGAACAGCGGGTGCTCGCGGTGCGGACGCAGTCGACGGAGACTCATGTCATCGTCACGATCTCCGACACCGGCTGCGGCATGAGTGAAGACGTCCGGCAGAAGCTCTTTCAGCCGTTCTTCACCACCAAGCCCAAGAGTCAGGATGCCAAACCCGGCGAGCCTACCGGCACGGGGCTTGGTTTATCTTCCAGCCGCAGCATTCTGGCGCGTTACGGCGCCGAAATCGGCGTCACCTCCGCTCCCGGCGAAGGCTCCACCTTTACCGTCATCTTCCCCCGTCACCGCAAGCCCGCCCTATAATTCTTAACGGCTCTTTCCGTCTTCGGAACTCCGCGCTTGCCTCCCGAGTGAGAGCATAGCATCAATCAACCAATCAGTAACTGTTTTGGTTTCTTTGTGTTATGGCGTTTAGATGTTGTGAGGACAAGTATGGCAACGTTCAAGGGAGTCATGGAGAGCAAGGTCTTCCGCATTACCGCCGTGGTGGTGGTTGCGCTGGCCGTCCTCGTGCTGATTTTTGGCCTTGCTGCGGGCTGTAGCAGCAATAGCGGGAACAATAACAATCCGATAGGGAATCCGGGCGGTCCAGGCGCCAATGAGGTCTGGATGCAGAACACGCAGTTCAATCCGTCGAGCAAAACGGTCAGCGTGGGCACGATGATTACCTGGACCAATAAGGACGGGATTCCGCATACGGTGACCAGCGGTGCGCCGGGCAGTCCCAACGGCACCTTCGACAGTGGCAACATGGCCGGCGGAGCCACATTCACCCACACCTTCAGTCAGGCGGGGACATTCCCTTACTACTGCCGCATTCACGGAGTGGCCATGACCGGAAGCATTACCGTGCAGTAAGCTAAGTCGGCTCGCCGGGTGCTGGGGACAAAATACCACCGCCGCGTTTCCCGTTCAAGTTGATTCTCACGTTTGCCCGCCGGATTCGTTCCCGCGCGAGCATCAAAAGGCATGGCCCACTGGCTGTGCCTTTTGTATTTGGGCCGCGCCGAGGGAATTGATTGGAAAATTAGATCATCAATGGAAACTTTTCTCTTTACGACACTGTTCTAAATAGGGACGGGCAGGCTGACCCTCCGCAAGACAGATCGCCGTGTATTCAGGACAAAGAAGTCAAGAATATATATCTCGATAGGGTACAAGAGTATAGGGAGTCCATTCGTGAGAAAACTTACTGGTTTGACTATCGGACTGCTGATCGTTCTGAGCAGCGTCGCGCAGGCTACCGTCTGGAATGTGGATGTCAGCAATTTTGTCTTTACCCCGGCTACGCTGACCATTGTCCACGGGGATACGGTACACTGGCACTGCTCCAGCGGGTTTCACAGTGTCCACCACAATGCCACTCCCGCGCTGTTCGGAAACACCGCGGCAACGGCCCCGTGGGACTACAGTTTTGTCTTCAGCAGCATCGGGGACTCCACCTTCCATTACCTTTGTCAGGTGCATCCGACGGTCATGCAGGGCACGATCACGGTAACGGCGCTGCCCACCATCACCATTGCCAGCCCCAACGGAAACGAGCACTGGGATGTGGGGAGCAGCAATGACATCATTTGGAACTCCACTAATCTGGCTTCGACCGTCACCATTGCTCTGAACCGCGACTATCCGTCCGGCACGTGGGACACGCTGTTCACCCATCTTCCGAATCCGCCCTATTACGGGTGGACGGTCACCGGACCCGGAGGCAACCACTGCCGTATGCGCGTGTCCAGCGACTCGCCGCCCTTTGTCAGTGATATTTCCGACGCCGATTTCCGGATTGTCCTGGGAACCATTACCATTACCGCGCCGGTTGGGGGAGAAGACTGGCCGATTGGCGGACAGCAGTACATCACGTGGCAGTCGGCCAATATTCAGCATGAACTCAATCTCGATATCAACCGCGATTACCCCAATGGCCCGTGGGAGAGGATCTACACCTTCTTTCCCAATCTGGAACAGATCGGCTGGGTTGCGACCGGTCCGGCCAGTACCCATTGCCGCTTCCGGGTCTCCAGTTGGTTTGTGCCCGAGGTCAACGGCATTTCTCCTGCCGACTTCACGGTCAGCACGCCCACCATTACGGTCACCACGCCCAATGGGGGAGAGAACTGGCTGTTAGGATCGCCTCAGACCATCACCTGGACCTCGGAGCATCTGGCCGGAACGCAGGTTGTTATTGAACTGAACAACAACTATCCGGCGGGGCCCTGGGTGCAGATCAGCGGGCTTGTGCCGGATACAGGTTCCTTTGCCTGGACCGCCGCCGGCACCGCGAGCACTCATTGCCGCGTGGGCATCTGGTCCTATCAGACGTCGGTCCGTGATGAGTCCGATGCCGATTTTACGATGCGTGATCTGGATTCGCCGCAGGGATTGACGGTGATCTCGCAGGGAGATGATCTGCTGCTGGCCTGGCAGCCCGTCGCCGGAGCGGACAGCTATGAGGTCTTCCGTTCCGCCAATCCTTCGCAGACCGTGTTTACTGATCTTGCCGGCACCACCGCTGCCACCACCTTCACCGACCCCGGCTACGCCGCCGCGCACCCCAAGACCTTCTACCAAGTCCGCGCCGTCCACGCCGCATCACCCCCGCTGTCTCCGGCGCGATAGCTGCTGCCCTATTCTACGTATGAAAACGGCGAGCCCCGCAAGGCCCGCCGTTTTTGCTTTCTACTCTTTGCTTTCAGCTTTACTTGATGAGCACCATCTTCTTGGCGTCGGTAAAGTTTCCGGCCTTCAGTTGATAGATGTACATGCCCGCCGCCACGTCCTTGCCGTCCCACATCGCGGTGTACGATCCTGCCGGACGCGTCTCGCTGACCAGCGTGGTCACCAGCTGACCGAGCGTATTGAACACCTTCAACTCAACCCGCGCCGCCTCGGGAAGATCAAACCGGATTTCCGTCACGGGGTTGAAGGGATTCGGGTAGTTCTGGTAGAGAGTATAATCGGTTGGGATGTCGGAGACGTGCGGGCTACTGTGCAGGCCCAGCAACGATTCCATCGCGCGATTGACCATGCTCAAACCCTGCTCGCGGGACGTCACGGTCAGGCGGGGTGGGAGCGAGCCTTGAACGGCATCCAATCCGCTGCCGGTGCCTTCTCCGGCCAGCAACTGCACGTGGGCAATGTCCATCACCGTTAACAGCGAGTCCTCGGGGTCGAGCCCCCGGTTCAGCAGCGCCGCGTGGCCCTGAATCGCTTGCGCGTATTCGGTCCGGTCTGTCAGGAAGCAGAGCCGGGTCCGTTCCAGCATCACGGAGTCTCTTAGCGAGGTTGCCCCCGCGAGAATCGCATCGGTCAAATTCGCCGTCTGCGTTTCGGTCATGCTCTGCGTCTTCCGGTCCATCATCAACGCACGCGCTGCGGCTCGGGCACGGGCGGAAAACTCGGCGGACTCATCTGCGGCAATCGACAGATACGCGCTTTGCGCTTCGGTCCACGCTTCCGTCTGCTCCAAATACAATGCCGAATCCAGCGCCACCTCCTCATCAAGCGGGCTTCCCTGCGGGCAGAGACCGGGATCGGTTAAGCGATAACTATTGAAGTTCCAGAAGCGGGGATCGTTGGGTTCGAAATTGCTCGTCTGCGGAACGATACCACCCCAATAGGTGACCTTGGCGCTATACTGTGTGCCGCTGACATAGCTATCCCAAGCGATGAACTTTGTGCCGTTCGCGGTCTCAAGCTGCTCCAGCCGGTTCAACCGCCCGTCGATCACCGGACGCCCGCCAATGCCTGTGAAGCGAATCAGGAAAGCCGTCTTGTCCACGATCGAGTTGTTTACCGCCGTCGGAAGCGGAAGATCGCCGAACACCGGAGCCGCCGAACTGATGCACCACACGGAAGCGCTGGGATAACCGGACGGACCGATATGGTCAATGGTGCTGCAGCGGAAGAGCATTCCCGTGGTCGGGCCGCTGAACGCCAGCCCATAGTTGGCCGCTGTTCCGTTGAAGAAACCGCGCGTGCACGTTCCGGTCGTGTTGACGATGTAGCCGGTGCGATAGCCCGAATTTCTGACCGTCAGATCGGTGGCCGTCACATTCGTGTTCAGGAAATACAGCCCGGCGTGACTGGCGAGGTTCGGCACGTCCTGCACGATCACCCGCTCCACCACATGGTTGCGGGTGGAACTGCCCCAGATGCGCAGACCGGTTATGCCGCCGATAATCCGGCTGTCCCGCAGTTCCAGTGGCGTCGCCAGCCCCGCCGCGTTCTCGGAAAAGAACGGAACTGTGGCTCCCTTGATCACCGCGTAAGCCACATGGGCCTCCCCGCCGTTCACATGAATCCCCTGCCAGGGCTGCGCCGGATTTGCCGCTTCAAAGCGCACCGTATCCGTGGTGGTGCCCAGGACGCTCAATTTGCCCTGCACCTCGATAGAGGCGTTTGGTCCAAATGTCAGCCGGGCACCAGGTTGCAACGTCAAGGTAATGCCCGCCGGGACGACCAAGCCGCCTTCAATGTAATAGGGGCTGTTGACGTCATAGATGTGTTTGCGCACCGTCAAACTCGTCTGAAGAGTCTTTACCCCCGGTGCGCGCAACAGAGCCTTGAAGGCGTTGACGCGGCCATAGCCCACGGTATCATTCCGAACGGCTTGCAGCGTGTCTCCGTAAACACGGTCCGCAGACTGTTGGATTATCTCCTTTATCTCCACTGCGGTGAGGGTGGAGTCGTAAGATTTCAACAGGCCTGCAATACCGGCAACGGCAGGTGTTGCCATCGAGGTCCCGTCTTTGTACCACACCGCCTCGTCCGGGAAGACCCCGCACATTAGGGTGTCTGAATCTCCAAACACGGGCGGGATTGGCCTGTCGGATACGATATCCATGCAATCATCAGGGCTAAAGGCATCGCCCAAGCCGCCCGCTGGTGCGGCGACTGTGACACTCGAGCCGCAAACTGAAGTCCACCGCGAGGTATCACCGTCCACTGACACCTTTAATGACCTCCACCGCCGGTCATTTAGGTTCGTCCCCGCAATGGCCATGACGTGAGGCAATGTATTCGAGAGCCTTGCAGGATACTTGCATTCCGTCATGTGAAGCGTGTTATCGTTTCCAGAAGGAAAGACGAATATAGCACCATGGTTGCTTATGCTGTCAATAACCAGCGTGCAATTTGGTATGTCAGTGGATACTCGCCCGTAGCTCATACTGATAATCGGACTATGAAAGGCAGTATCGGCATGCCACATACCGTCAATGTAGTTCTGGAAAGACGCGAGCCCGTTGCCCCAATAGGTAATCTTCTCTATGACGCCAGTACACTGTGGACAGACCCCCACGACGCCGTAGTTGTTTTCCTCAGCCAGCGCAATCCCGGCAACATGGGTTCCGTGGCCGTAGCGGTCATCGTATGATCGATCTCCTCCAAGGCTATCAATACTGATTC
This sequence comes from bacterium, assembly GCA_036504735.1. Classification (NCBI taxonomy): domain Bacteria; species bacterium. The sequence continues at coordinate 320,229 of DASXUQ010000019.1, read as the reverse complement.
GCCCAAGCAAAATGCGAGTAGAGTCGGCGAGGTCCGGGTGGGTCAGTCGGTGTGTCGCGTCGTTGTAAGGGACACCGCTGTCAAGTATCGCGATCCTCGTTGCCCGTGATCCCTTGGTAATCGTGAAGGCCTCTTCCATCATCATGTCCGCGCCTGGCGTACCTGGGCCACCGGGGACGCCGTATTGCCCCGTGTTCTTGAAGCTCCACTGCCACGGCCAGCATGAGTCCGCTGTTTGCGGGTAGAAGATGAGGTCAGGATCGCAGTGATTGGTGTTTGGATTGGCTTCGAAGTCCGCACAAATTGGCACTACCGCGAGCGACTCCGGAAAGCTCAGGTAATACATGCGCAGGCCCGGATGCTGGCCGGACACTGTAACCGAGTACTTGGCGCACAAGTTGCTCAAGCCTGCGAAGCCGCTGTCGCTCTTGACAGTCAGAACCGCGTGTCCCTTAACCATTTCTGCATTTTCGCCCTTCCACATCTCGGTGCCAATCGGTTGGCCGAGTCCGGCGACCACAGTTACAAAGAGCAAATCAGCCGCACACGTGCATAGCCTGAGACATCTTAAGAAACCATGTCCGTTCACGTGACCTCCTTGATCACTTGACTAGAGTTATCCTTACAGCCGGACCGTTTGTCCGATTGCGCAAAAGTTCTGTCGTGTGCAGAAAGTAAATTCCCGACGGGACTCGCGACAGGTCCAGCCACACCGAACCGGGGCGTTCCAGTGTGGCCTCCTTGACTGCCCGCCCGAGCAAATCGAACACGACGAAGCGAGCCGGAGAGCCGCAGGACACCACGAGTCCGCCATTGGTGGGGTTGGGAAACACACTCACCGTGGGCAACGAAGGGGCAGCGCGCGCCGGCGCAGCCGCATCTGGTGCGGCGGAAATGTAGATGCGATTCGAGTCGCTTATGACGCAGCCATTCGGCGACGTGTAGAAAAACCGCGTCGGACCTGTGTTCACCGTGTTGTCGAGAAGCTCCCATTGACTGAGATCATCGGACACGCGGTAGAGCCCTTGATAAGCCCGCACTAAAAGGCCATCACTGCCATACGCCACCTTGTAGACATGCGTGACCCCCTGCGGGAGCCCCACCGTCATGGTATCCCCTGTGGTCTCGTCATACCTGCCCATGTGGTACGCGCCACCGATATAAACCCACGGCTGCTGCGGATGCCGTGTCAGGCTCTCGACCTCCTGGGGAAACGGCAAACGGGTCAGGATGACGGAATCCGGCGTCACGACCGCTTGGTAAAAATCCCAAATCCAGGCCAAGTAGAAGGTGTGATCGAGAGTGCCGGACCACAACAGACTATTGACCGGGTCTCCGCCGCCAATATTACTCCAACTTTGACCGCTGTTGCGGGAGACCTTGAGAAAGCCGCCGAAGTCAGGGTCAGAACTGGTGGCCAGCCACAGAGAGGTGTCTTCCGGGGAAATCAGGAACTCGCTTTCGTAGACCCATGTAGATGCAATTCCTCCCACGCGGATCCACGTGGTGTCCGCCGTTCGCATGAAGTAACCGTCCCCGGTGGCGGCAAAGGCGTTGGGGCGGCAATAGGGGTAATAGGAGAGGCTGAAGACGCGGTGTCCGGCCAGCCCCGCATATTCCCAAACCGTGTCGCTGTCGGCACAGGACCACACGCCACCACTCCTCGGGATCTCCCAGTCCATATACGTACCCGCCAGCACACGCGACGGCTGCCCCGGATCGGGTATGGCGCACATCACCTCCCACGGCGGCGACCCCAGATACCGCCACGGGCCATCGCAGGCCTTGGCTTCTGTGAGGAAGAGGGTGAAGGTTGTCAATGCCAGCCAAAGTAGAGTGTTCATAGTGTTCTGTCTCCTGAAACGCCACCCGATGTTCCGATCCGTTCCCGCCGCCTCTGCAGGTTGATAAACAAGATACGACTGCCTAACGATAGGATCAATGCTTTGCCGAAGATGTGAAATCATGATTAGGCTTCACTCGGACCTCCAGTTTCATTTAAGCAGAATTATTTTTGCAGGCGGAATGTTTTCCCGGCTGCCGGTCAGGTTCGTCACTTTCAGAAAGTAAATGCCGGAAGACAGCCCCGGCGGATCCAGCCACACCGATCCCGGACGCTGGATGCGCTGGGAATAAACCTCCTGCCCCAACACATCATACATCTGGAGCAGAGCAGGCCGGTCATAGGTGACCACGAAGCCGCCGTTGCTGGGGTTGGGATAGACGGATAGAACGGGCGTAACCGGGAGTGGCCGGACAGGCGCGGCGGCATCGGGGACGCCGGACACATAGATTCCCGCCCCATTGATGGCCAGGCAATGGTCAGGCGAGGCGTATAGAAGTTGGCCGGGAACGGTATTCGCTGTATCCGTCTGCCACTCGGTCAGGTCGTCGGAAAAGCGCAAATTGCCTCCATCAACGCACACCTGTAATCCCCGCTCAGTGTATGCGATGCTATGACCGAGTGCCGTATTGTCTGGGAGCGGGAATACCAGGGTATCTCCCGTGACTTCATCATAGCGGCCGATGTGATTATAGCTAAGGGCATACACCCACGGTTGCGTGGGATGGTACGCGGTACCCTGAATTGGGTCAATCATGTAAAGCACGGGACGAAAAATGGTGTCAGGAATGCTGGCTCGCCACAATGTGTGCTCCGCCGTATAGTAGAAAACTTGCGGCGCGTTGTGTGCCCAGAAGAACGGATGATAGTCTGTCGGCCCGCCGAACCACGACCAATGCTGTCCGCTGTCGCGCGAAATATAGATGCTGCCGTAACCCTCCGGAGCGCTTAGGGCTACCCAGAGAGACGTATCGGACGGGCAGATCATAAAATCGCGGTCACCGCCCCCCAGCGACGTCCAAGTGGAGTCCTCAATTTGCATGTAGATCCCGTGATCGGTGGCGGCAAAGAGGTTGGACCGGCAGTAGGGGTAGCACACCAGCCGGAAAATGCGGAGGCCGCGTAAGCCCACGTAATGCCAGACGCTGTCGGTTTCCCCGCACGTATAGACCCCGCCACCTTGTGGATCCCCCACATGAGCATACGCACCAGCCAGCACCTGCGAGCGGTCCGCCGGGTTGATAATGGCACAGTACATCAAGGGTGACGGCTGCCCAAGGAATCGCCATGGGTCCTGACAAGCCCTGGCCTCTCCTAAGAAGAGGCTTACACCCACCAAAGCAATCCAAAGTAGAGTTTTCATAGCTTCATGTCTCCAAAGGCCAACAAAAAAGCGAACTTGTTTGCTTTACAATAAGTTCGCTTCATCCGGTGTGTCACGGTCTGAATCCCCCGCGCCATTTGCCCGCCGCCCATGCCGCTTTAAATTCAACATACAACACTCTACCCATATTGTCAAGTCCAGTGCACAAGCTGCACCGCCGCATCTCCCAGAGGCCACCCCTCCGTTTTCCCACTTCCAATTTCTAATTTCCTATTTTCCGTTGTTCCGCCGCCTTGGATTCCGGCACATTTGTTCATATATTAAGATCGGAGAATTGGCGGTTCCGCTTGACCCGCCCTTACAATTCAGGTTTAGGCAAATTCATCAGCCAATCAGTGGCCCTAAATATGTCAAAATCCGCCGCAGGGGCACGGTATACCGTGCTCGCACCGTCAGAATTTCAGTATTTTCTTCAGGTAACGGGGTTCGTTTGGTCAAATAAAATTTCCGTGTAAAGATTCGGGTTTTGCTCCGGGATAAGAACGGGGTTGCGCCGGTTTTGTATATTGGAAGCAAACATCTTACAGCCATCCCATCCCCTTATGGATACCCCTGTTTCAGCGGCTGAAAAGCCTAAAACCAAGCCCGAACTTAAGCCAAAACGCAAAAAGAGCGCGATGTCCTGGCGGCGCGGGCTGCAAATCGGGTTCGCTTTGGTCAATGTGGCCGTCGGCATTCAGTTCTACCGCTTTGTCCATGCCGCGCAGACCACCACCTCCGGCCCGCTGCCCACCCGTCCTCCGGGAGTGGAAGGCTGGCTGCCCATTAGCGGCATGCTCGGACTGGCGGACTGGATCCATCAAGGTGCCATCAACACCATCCATCCCGCCGCCACCATTCTGTTTCTGGCGTTTCTCACCATCTCCTTTCTCTTCCGCAAGGCTTTCTGCTCCTGGCTCTGCCCGGTGGGACTGATCAGTGAGATGCTGGCCAAGGTGGGGAGGAAGATCTTTGGCCGCAACTTCCTGTTGCCGCGCATGGTGGACCGCTCGCTGATGGCACTGAAGTATGTGCTCCTGAGCTTCTTCGTCTCCGCCTTTTTCATCATGGGCATGGCCGGCATCAATGCCTTCATTGCCAGCCCGTACAATCAGGTCGTCGACGTCAAGATGGCGCTGTTCTTCGTGCAGCTCGGGACGGTCGGCATCAGCGTCTTTGCCGTCCTGATTCTCGGCAGCATCTTTGTGCAGGGCTTCTGGTGCCGGTACCTGTGTCCCTACGGCGCGCTGCTGGGACTCTTCTCCTGGCTCTCGCCGATGCGAGTCCGTCGCAACCCCACCTCGTGTATCGACTGCGCCAAATGCGACAAGGTCTGCCCGGCGCGGTTGCCGATCATGATCAAGAACAACATCATTTCCGTCGAATGCACCGGCTGTATGGAATGCGTGGAGGTTTGCCCCGTCAAGGACACCCTGCATTTCGGCACTCCCAACTGGAAACCCACGATGCGCAAAGTGGGCATCATCATCGCAGCCACGTTTCTGCTGTTTGTGATCTCCGCGCGGATCTTCGGCATCTGGCAGACCAGCGTGAGCGATGACGCCTACCGCTACCACGTCACCCATCTGAACGGCCCCGAGTACGGGCACCCCGGCAGGTGAGTGGGGCAAATAAGCAATACTCAAGCCGTGAGATCAGGGACAGGGAAGCGAGAGATCATCTGGAACCGGGGCAAGTGCCGCACAGCACTTGCCTCCGTCAAAAAAGGGTTTTGGGAGCGCTGATGTATAGTTATGAAAAACCTGTTTTTAGATAACAAGACCCGTTGTGATAGTTTTCGCAAGGTGGCTTGCAAATCCGGCGGAAAATCCGTATATTTGCTTTGCCGATAAGATAGTCAATTAGTCTGGAACGTAACAGGTTCGTCATAGTTGGAACGAGTCTGTTAAAGTGGGATAATGGCAAGCCATTTTTTTATAGAATGGCTTGTGAATTATTTCCCAATTCACTACCAGATAAGCTTATCTTCTTCTCGGCTTCACAGACTCGAACCTTACTGATAGCGGAGGATAAATGGCCGAAAAGACCTTCACGGAACCGGCAGTCAAGACCGAGGCCGAACTGCGAGCCTCTTTCTGGCAGCAGGTGAAGAGTATTCCGCACGGCGAGAAACTCAAAGAATGCATTCAGTGCGGCACATGCACCGGATCCTGTCCGGTGTCCTATATCATGGACACGACGCCGCGGCAGAATGTGGCTTTGCTGCGCGCGGGCCGCATAGAAGACATTTTGCAGAGCCGCTCGATCTGGCTGTGCGCGTCTTGTTACTCCTGCACGGTGCGCTGCCCGGCGGAGATCAAGATCACCGACATGATGTATGCCTTGAAGCGGCTGGCGATGGAGAAGAAGATTTACCCGGAGAAGTTTCCGGTGTACGCGCTCTCCAAGGCGTTTATCGATAATGTCTACAAGTATGGGCGCAACTATGAGATGGGCCTGGGAATCCGCTACCTGCTGAAGGTCTCGCCGCTGAAGCTGGCGGGAAGCGCGGGTTTCGGAATTGCGATGATGAGTCGCGGCCGGCTCGGTGTGCTGCCCAAGACGATCAAGAAGGTGGATGAAGTGCGGGCGATCATTGACCGCGCCAAACAACTGGGAGAACACTGATGGAATATGCCTACTATCCCGGTTGCAGCCTCGAGACCACCGGCAAGCCGTACGATCAATCGGTGCGGGCGGTTTTCAAGGCGCTGAATATCGGGCTGCGGGAAATCGAAGACTGGAACTGCTGCGGCGCGACGATGTACATGTCCGTCGACAAGCTGGTGGGTTACTCGGTGACCGCGCGCAATCTCGCGCTGGCGCAAAACATGGGCTGCGACATCTGCGCGCCGTGTTCGAGCTGCTATACGATTCTGCGCAAGACCAACCGCCAGATGGAATGGGATCCCAAGTCCCGCGATCAGATCAACGAAGCGCTCGGGGCGGCGAACCTGTCGTACACGAAGCACGTGGAAGTGCGCCACCCGCTGGATATTCTGGTGAATGACGTCGGCGTGCATGAGATCGCGGCCAAGGCCAAATTCCGCTTCGACGGATTGAAGGTCGCGCCCTATTACGGCTGCCAGATCGTGCGTCCGATGGGCTTTTTCGATGACGTGGACGATCCGCAGAGCATGGACCAACTGCTGCGCGCACTGGGCGCGGACGTGGTGCCGTATCCGGACAAGGTGCGCTGCTGCGGCGGCATGCTGATGACGACCTTCGAACAGGTGGCGCACAATCTGAACAATGACCTGCTGCGCTGCGCGGAAGACAACGGTGCGGAAGTGATTTCCACCGCCTGCCCGCTGTGCCAGATGAACCTTGAAGCCTATCAGCCGGCGATCAATGCGCGCTACAATACCAACCACAATATGCCCATCGTCTATTTCAGCCAGCTTGTAGGCTTGGCGCTGGGAATCGACGCGGCGGAATTGGGATTGGACACACTGATGGTCAAGCTGACGAATCCGAAACTGAAGGGCAAGGACGCCCGGAAGGCGGTCGCATGAGCGGAGACACAACCAACGGCAGCGGCAAGGTCCGCATCGGGCTGTTTATCTGCCACTGCGGAACCAATATTGCGAAGATGGTGGATGTGGTCAAGCTGACCGAGGAGTTTTCGAAGCATCCGGACGTCGCGGTGTCCCGCGAATACCGTTTCATGTGTTCGGAGCCCGGCCAGGAACTGATCATTAAGGATATCAAGGAACACAAGCTGGATCGCGTGGTGGTAGCGGCGTGCAGTCCGCTGATGCATGAACCGACCTTCCGCAAGGCGGTGGAACGCGGCGGCATCAACCGCTACTTCTTCGAAATGGTCAACGTGCGCGAGCAGGTCAGTTGGGTGTCCACGGACTATGAAAGTGCGACGGCCAAGGCCCGGCGGCTGATCAACGGCGCGCTGGCCCGCGTGAAGTTCCACGAAGCTTTGGAAATGCGCCGCGTGAAGATTACGCCGCGCGTGATGGTGGTGGGCGGCGGCATCGGCGGCATCGAAACCTCGCTGCAGCTTGCGGACGCGGGCTTCGAAGTGGTGCTGGTGGAAAAGGACGACACCATCGGCGGCCACATGGCCAAGTTCGACAAGACGTTCCCCACGCTGGATTGCGCGGCCTGTATTTTGACGCCGAAGATGGTGTCGGTGGGCCAGCATCCCCGCATCCGGTTGATGACGTGGACGGAGGTGGAGAATGTGGAAGGCTATGTCGGCAACTTCAAGGTGAAGGTCCGCCAGAAGGCCCGTTATGTGGACCCCAGCCTGTGCAACGGCTGCGGAGCCTGCTATGAAGCCTGTCCGGCGCGGCCCGTGCCGACCAAGCGCAAACTGATCCTTGGACGGCAGGTGGCCAATCAGGGCTACATGCTGAGCGGGGTCAAGATGCCTGCTCTGGCCAAGGAAGAAACGAAGACCCCCGCCGTAGCGGATGCGGTTTAAGCTCGACTCAGGAGAACATGATGTCAAAAGTTACTATCACCATTGACGGAAAGCCGATCCAGGTCGAGGAGGGAAGCTACGTACTCGAAGCATGCCGTGATATGGGAATTGATATTCCCGCGCCATGCCGGTACCCGCACCTCGAACCCCGCGCGGCCTGCCGTCTGTGCGCTGTGGAAGTCAGCGACGGAAAGAGCGATTCCAAAATAGAAATGTCCTGCACCTACAAGGTCAAGGAAGGCCTGGTGGTCGGTGCGACGTCGGAGAAGGCGCTGGAAGCCCGCCGGAAGAATCTGGTGAGCCTGATGAACCGCTGCGCGCCCAGCCCCCTGCTCAAAGACCTGCAGAAGCAGCTCAATGTCACGGACGCCAAGTTCGGCGATCCGGAGATTACCTGCTTCCGCTGCATGCTGTGCATTCGGATGTGCGACGAAATCGTGGGCGTGAAGGCCCTGTCCCTGAAGAAGGTCAAGGAGGGCGACACGACACCCATCGCGCTGGATGCCGACAAGTGCATTCTGTGCGGCGCGTGCGCCACGATCTGCCCGGTGGAGCACATCAAGCTGGAAGATATCGAAGAGCGTCCGGTGGTGCATCAGGATATGCGCCTGGGACCGAACAACGCGATCACGTTGACGTTCCGCCAGGCGGTGCCCAATGTGCCGCGTATTCACACGGAAGACTGTATTCACTTCTCGACGGGCGGCTGCGAAATCTGCTCGGAGGTGTGCGACAAGAACGCCATCAAGTATGATGACGTGGACAAGATCGAAGAGATCGACGTCGGCACGGTGATCATGGCGACGGGATTTCAGGATTTCGATCCGTCCCCGATGAAGCAGTTCGGCTACGGCAAGTACCCGAACGTGGTCAGCGCCATCGAGTTCGAGCAGATGAACAACGCGGCGGGTCCGACGGGCGGCAAGATCGTAATGCAGGACGGCAGCGAGCCGCGCTCGATTGCCCTGCTGCACTGCATCGGCAGCCGTGACGACCATCACCACAAGTATTGCAGCCGCGTGTGCTGCATGTACGCGCTGAAGTTCGCGCATCTGGCCAAGGAAAAGACCACCGCCGAGGTGTACCAGCTTTACATCGACATGCGCGCGTATGGCAAGGGCTACGAAGAGTTCTATCACCGCATTCTGGAAGAAGGCGTGACGGTGATTCGCGGCAAGGCGGCGGAAGTGATTCCGGCGCACTACCGCCGTCCGGGCGAAGGCGGTCTGATGGTCTGCTGTGAAGACACGCTGATCGGCAAGTACCGCGAGATTCCGGTGGATATGGTGGTGCTGTGCACGGCGCTGGAAGCCAACGCCGACGCCTCGAAGGTTGGCCGCAAATTCAACATTTCGACGGGCGCGGACGGCTGGTACATCGAAGCCCATCCGAAGCTGGGACCGGTCTCCACGACCACCGACGGCATTTTCCTCGCCGGTGTCTGCCAAGGAGCCAAGGACATTCCCGATACGGTGGCGCAGGGCGGAGCCGCGGCGGCCCAGGCGATGAAGCTGATGAACCGGGGCGAGATTTTCCTCGATGCGGCGTGCGCCGAAATCCAGGATGAACTGTGCAGCGGCTGCCGCATCTGTAACGGCCTGTGTCCGTACAATGCCATCAGCTACGACGAGGCCAAAAAGATCAGCAACATCAATCCGGCCATGTGCAAGGCCTGCGGAACGTGTGTGGCGGCCTGTCCGAGCGGTGCGATCAAGGGATTGCACTTCACCGATGAACAGATTTACGCCCAAATTGAAGGGATACTGGCATGAGTTTCGAACCCAAAATACTCGGCATCCTTTGCAACTGGTGCAGCTATACGGGCGCGGATCTGGCCGGAACGGCCCGCCTGAAGTATCCGCCCAACGTGACCAGCGTGCGCGTGATGTGCAGTGGCCGCGTGGACCCGGGCTTCATTCTCGATGCCTACCGCCACGGGGCGGACGGCGTTCTGGTGTGCGGCTGCCATCCGGGCGACTGCCATTATGTGGAGGGCAATTACAAGTGCCTGCGCCGCATCCCGCTGACCAAGACCCTGCTGGAAGGCATGGGCATTGATCCGAACCGTCTGCGTCTGGAATGGGTATCGGCCTCGGAAGGCAACCGGTTTCAGCAGGTGGTAACGGAATTCACCGAACAAATTCGCGCCCTCGGGCCGCTGAAGCTGCACGAAGCCGTTTTCGATCCGGAACATCCGGCGGGACCTGCTCCCAACGGAAAGTCGGCGGACACGGTCCATCAACCAGCCGCGCGTTAGGAGAACCTCATGGCAAAACCCAAACTCGCCATTTACTGGGCAGCGTCCTGCGGCGGTTGTGACGTCGCCATCCTCGACATCGAGGACAAGATTCTGGCCGTGGCGGACTTTTTCGACCTCGTATTCTGGCCGTGCGCGATGGATTTCAAATATGAAGACGTGGAGAAGATGGAAGACAAATCCATCACGCTGACGCTATTCAACGGAGCCATCCGCACCGAAGAGAATTATCATTTGGCCAAACTGCTGCGCCAGAAGTCCGTCGTGCTTTGCGCGTTCGGGAGCTGCGCGGCGGAAGGCGGCATTCCGGGACTGGCGAACTTCACGACCAAAGAAGAGATCATGAAGTATGCCTATGTGACGTCGCCTTCAACGGACAATCCGGACAAGATTTATCCACAAACCACGGTGAAAATGCCGGAGGGAGAAATCCATATTCCGGAACTGTGGAACACGGTGCGATCTTTGCCGCAGGTGGTGGATGTGGATTACATCATCCCCGGCTGCCCGCCGCAATCGAATCAGATTGCCGCGGTTGTCGAGGCGGTGATTGATATTCTGAAGAACGGCAAGCCGCTGCCGCCCAAGGGCACGGTGCTGGGTGCGACGGAGTCCACCTGCTGCGACGAATGCACGCGCAAGCGCGACATCAAAAAAATCACTAAATTTGTCCGTCCCTTCGAGATCATCCCCGATCCGGACATTTGCCTTCTGGAGCAGGGAATTGTGTGTGTCGGCTCGGCCACCAAGGCGGGTTGCGGGGCCAAGTGCCCGGCGGCCAATGTGCCTTGCCGCGGCTGCTACGGCATGCCGGTTCACGTGCGGGATCAGGGGGCGAAAATGGTGAGCGCTCTGGCGAGCGTGGTGGACACGCGGGATCCGGAAGAGGCGGAACGCATTATGGCGACGATTCCCGATCCGCTGGGAACGTTTTACCGGTTCACGCTGGCGGATTCGCTTATCGGGAGGTCGCAGAAATGAAGAGTATTGTCATCGATCCGATTACCCGTCTGGAAGGTCACGGCAAGATTCACTTGTTTGTGAACGATGACGGGTCGCTGGCCAACTGCTATTTTCAGATTCCCGAGCTGCGCGGCTTCGAAAAGTTCTGCCAGGGGCGGCCGGTCGAAGAGTTGTGCCGGATTGTGACGCGGATCTGCGGCGTCTGCCCGGATGCGCACCATATGGCGGCGGCCAAAGCGGCGGACGGAGTGTACGGCGCGAAGCTGCCTCCGGCGGCGACCAAGCTGCGGAACCTGGTGTACAACGCGTTCTATGCCGGCGATCATGCCACGCATTTTTACGCGCTGAGCGGACCGGATTTCGTGTGCGGCCCCGATGCTCCTCCCGCGGAGCGGAATATTCTGGGCGTGGTGGCCAAGGTCGGTTTAGAGGCCGGCAAAGCCGTGATTGCGCAGAGAGCGGCAGGGCAGAGGATTATCGAAATCATCGGCGGCAAGAAAGTGCACCCGATGACGGCGTTGCCCGGCGGCATGTCCAAGCGGGTTTCTAAGGCCGAGCAGCAGGAGATGATCAAGCTCGGCGAGCAGATGGTGGAATTCGCCAAGTTCACGATCCAGATTCTGAACGACGTGGTGCTCGCGAACAAGGCCTACGTGGACCTGATTCTGTCCAACAGCTTCACCCACCAGACCTACAACATGGGCCTCGTGGACGCGAACGGCAAGGTCAATTTCTACGAAGGCAAGGTGCGCGTTGTGGGACCGGACGGCAAGAAGCACGCGGAGTACGAAGCGAAGGATTATCTGGAGTATGTGGCCGAGCACGTGGAGCCGTACTCCTATTTGAAATACCCGTATCTGAAGAAGATCGGCTGGAAGGGCTTTGTGGACGGCGTGGATTCGGGCGTGTACAAGGCATCGCCGTTGTCGCGTTTGAATGTGTCGGACGGCATGGCAACGCCGCTGGCGCAGGCCGAGTACGAGCGCTTCTACGAGACTTTGACCAAGGACAAGAGCGGCAAGACGATGGTGCATGCCACGCTGGCCACTCACTGGGCGCGCGTCGTCGAACTGGTGTACGCCTGCGAGGCGACGCTGATGATGGCCAAGGACGACGAAATCACGTCAGACACGATCCACGTTCCGCCGAAGAAGGAAAACTTCGTTGGCGAAGGCGTGGGCATTGTCGAAGCACCTCGCGGTACACTGACGCATCATTACAAGACCGATCAAAACGGTATGGTGACGGAAGCCAATCTGATTGTGGGCACGACCAACAATAACGCGCCGATCACGATGTCGATCAAGCGCGCGGCGGAAGGTCTGATTAAGAAGGGAACGCCGATTACCAACGGCACCCTGAACCGCATTGAGATGGCGTTCCGCGCCTACGATCCGTGTTTCGGTTGCGCCACACACTCTTTGCCGGGCGAGATGCCGCTTGAAGTGGTGGTACACGATGCGGAATCGGGCGAGATTGTAGACACGACGTACCGCAACTGCTGACGAATTTTCACGGTTTGTAACCGACGGTAATCTATTACGAACAAGCCGCTCTTAATTCTCTGTCTCGGCAACGAGATTGTCAGTGATGACGCCTTTGGACCGGCGGTCTCCCGCGCCCTGCGGGATGAGCCGGACCTGAACCGTCACGCGGATATACTATTTGCTCCTGTGGCCGGATTCCATCTGCTGGACCTGTTTCAGGGGCGCGACAAGATTCTGATTGTGGACACGATTGTCACGGGCACCGCGGCGGCCGGAACACTGCACAGTTTTCCGGCGGGAGTGCTGACTCCTTCGAAGCATTTGACGACCAGTCATCAGATCAGTCTGCCGACGGCTCTCGAGCTGGGCAAGCGGCTGGGGCTTAAGATGCCGGAGGTGGTGGATGTGGTGGCCGTGGAGGCGCAGGATCTGGAAACCCTGTCGGAGGAGTTGACCCAGCCGGTGCGAGACGCACTGGATGGAGCGCTGGCTCGGATCCGAGCATGGGTGGCTGAGAATGCCGTCGAGGATGTTCAATATGCCGGGAAACAATAAGCCTACGATAAAAATCCAGGACAACCAGCCGCGGCCATGTGAAGAGTGTGGTGGCCGTGGCTGGCTGGATAATCGCTGTTTGCGGGCGGATCAGGCGCACCGTTGCCCCTATTGCGACGGGCGCGGCACCAATGTGCTGGGCCGTCCCTGTTATGGGTGCGGAGGCACGGGATTGATGGAAGTGCGGATGGAAGACAAGAAACCGTGTCCGCAATGTGGCGGCGCAGGCGTCTGGCCCATTCCACCCTCCATGACGATTGACGACTATGCCTTCAATCCGCGGGAACTGAAGAAGAGTCAGGGCTCCAAGTGACCCCTCATGTGTTGACGTTGCTGGCCACGGCGGTTGCCCTGGGCTTTGTGCACACGGTCTTAGGCCCGGACCACTATGTGCCGTTTGTGGCGATGGCCAAGGCGCGGCACTGGTCCCGCCGCAAGACCCTGACGATTACCCTGCTCAGTGGTGTGGGGCATGTGACCAGTTCGGTCCTGATTGGACTGGCGGGCTTGCTTTTCGGCGTAGAAGTGCTTAAACTTACCGCGCTGGAGTCGGCACGGGGTGCCATTGCCGGATGGCTGCTGTTCGGTTTCGGGCTGGCCTACACGGTTTGGGGAATCCGGCATGCGGTCCGGCAGTCACGGCTGACGCATACGCATGACGGATTAACGCATGTGCACCTCGGACAGAAGGAACATCACCACGAGCGGGTGAACCTGACTCCGTGGGTGTTATTTACGATTTTTGTGTTTGGCCCCTGCGAACCGCTGATCCCGCTGATTATGTACGCCGCCACAACCACGGCCAACGCCTTCGCGATTACGGGCGTGGCACTTGCCTTCGGGCTGACGTGTATCAGCACCATGACCGTGCTGGTGATGGCGTCTCTGCGCGGACTGGAATGGTTGCCCCGTTGGAATCTGGACCGCTACATGCACGCTATGGCGGGCTCGATCCTTGCGCTGTGCGGGGCAGGGATTCTGTTTTTGGGAATGTGAAGGAAGAAGCCCAAGAAGTCAAAGAAGACCCTCAGTCCTGACTCGGCACCACGCGGGAGCGTGCTGGCTAATCATGGAATGGGCGAGAAGGATTTTGGGGATTCGGATCACAACAGATTGATTTCTATGTCTACTGCCTTGCCACACGAATTTGATTCTAAGATGGAAACGCCGAAGGTAAGCTATTTATTTTCGGCAATTCAGCACTTAGAGATCCATGTATCGGGAACGGTGCAAGGAGTGGGCTTTCGGCCCTTTGTCTACAACATGGCGCGCAGGTTGGGGCTGCGGGGCACGGTGCAGAACAACAGCCAAGGGGTGATCATCCATGCCCAAGGGGCGGAGGATGGGCTGAGCGGGCTGTTGGATGCCCTGCGCGATGCCTTGCCGCCGGCGGCAAGAGTGGACAGCCTGAATGCTGTGCCGCAGGAACTGGGCGATTACACGGAATTTCGAATTCTACCCAGTGAAGTCCTTGATGAAACCTTTACTCAGGTGTCTCCGGATCTGGCCCTCTGCTTCGAATGCAGGAGAGAAATGGAGGGCTTAGGAGAACGGAGGAGAGATTACCCATTCATCAACTGCACCAACTGCGGGCCGCGATTTACCATTATCCAGCGCCTGCCGTATGACCGGCCAGAAACGACCATGAGCGAATTCCGGCTTTGCGATGTGTGCCGCGCCGAATATGAGGATCCGGAGGACCGCCGCTTCCATGCCCAGCCTGTGGCCTGCCGAAGTTGCGGGCCGTGGCTGCGCTACTTGGAGATGACCCGGGATGGCTGGCAGGAGACGGGCACAAAGGATGACGCCTTGGCTCGGGCGGTGGCGGCGCTCAAGGAGCAGAAGATTGTGCTGGTGCAGGGGATCGGGGGATTCCATCTGGCGTGTGATGCGCGGGACGAAAGGTTGGTGAATGAGCTGCGGCGGCGCAAGCATCGCGACGAGAAGCCGTTCGCGGTGATGTTTCCTTCCGAGGAGAGCCTGGAAGAATGCTGCGAGGTTGAAGGGATCGAGCTGGCTTTTCTGCGATCCTATCGCGCGCCGATCATGATTTTGAAGAAGCGGCCGGACTCGGTGATTGCTGAGGCGGTGGCGCCGGGGAATCCCTGCCTGGGAGCGATGCTGCCGTATTCGCCGCTGCATGTGGTGCTGCTGAAGGAGTTCGGTACGCCGCTGGTGATGACCAGCGCCAATCTCAGCGACGAACCCATAGCCTACGACGTGGATCGCGCGCTGGACCGGATGAGCGGCATTGCGGATGGCGCACTGGTGCACAACCGCAAAATTCAGATGTTCGCCGATGATTCGGTGGTGAAGGTGATCGGCGGCGCTCCCCGCGTGTGGCGGCGGTCCCGTGGCTATGTGCCCGAAGCGGTGCATGTTCCTCAGGCCTTTCACACACCGACGCTGGCCTTCGGGCCGCAGCTCAAGAACACCTTCTGCCTGGGCAAGCAGCAGTTTGCAATTCTCAGCCAGCATTTGGGAGATCTGGAAAACGATCTTTCCGCTGATGCCGCCCGTGCGGCGCTGGAGCATTTTCTGCACCTGTATGATGCGAAAATTGAACTGGCCGCCTGCGACCTGCATCCCGACTACACGACGACGCGAATTGCCGAGGCGTGGAGCAGCGAACGCGGAATTCCGCTGGTGAAGGTGCAGCACCATCATGCGCATCTGGCGGCGTGTCTGGCGGAGAACGGCAAGTCGGAGCGGGCGATTGGCTTATGCCTCGATGGGACGGGGTACGGGACGGACGGCGCGGTGTGGGGTGGAGAGGTGCTGGTCGGGGATCTGTGCGGCTTCGAGAGAATCGGGCATCTGCAGGAGACGGCGATGCTGGGCGGGGAGCGCGCGGCCAAGGAGCCGTGGCGGATGGCCTTGGCCTGGCTGTTTGAAGCCTATGGGCACCGCTGGAGCGAATTGCCGCTGCACTTTGCCTCGCATTTGCGTACGGAGTTTGCCGAGCAATCGCTGCGGATGTTGCTGTCCTCCTCGCTGCGTTCGAATGTATTTCCGCGCACGACGAGCCTCGGCAGACTGTTTGATGGAGCGGCGGCGCTGATGTTCTTCGGCACGCGGCGGCAGTATGAAGGCCAGGCGGCGATGCTGCTGGAAGGGATGATGGCATCGGCCACAGAGAAGCCGTATCCGCTGGAAGTCATCGAGAATTCTCAGGGCTGGGTGCTGTCGCCGGTGCCGATGATCCGGGCGATGGTTTCGGATTTGGAATCACGCGTTGCACCCGATGTGATGTCGCGCCGGTTCCACGAGGGAATTGTGGACGGTTTTACGCGGCTATGCATGCGCGTGCGGGAAGCTACTTCAGTGAACACGGTGGCGCTTTCCGGCGGGTGCTTTATGAATGCGTTTCTCCTGACGGCTTTCGAGCGGACCCTGA
This sequence comes from bacterium, assembly GCA_036504735.1. NCBI lineage: Bacteria > bacterium. Next base: position 303,923 of record DASXUQ010000019.1, on the reverse strand, counting down.
CGGAGCAGGGGTTTGCGGTGTTGTCACACCAGCAGGTTCCCCCCAATGACGGCGGCGTGGCGCTGGGACAGGCAGTGGTGGCGAACGCGAGAAGAGAAGGATGAAGGATGAAGGATGAAGGATGAAGGATGAAGGATGAAGGATGAAGGATGAAGGAATGCCTCATGCTGCCGAGCCGGGTTGAGCCGGTGGAGGCTGTTACCGGCACCGGAAACACAACCCGGCCGAAACCTATTCATTTGGGCTTTTTGGTTTTTTAGCTTTTTGGATTTTAGATTATGTGTCTTGCCATACCGATGAAACTATTGGAGCGCGACGAGCAGCGCGGGACCGTGGAGAGCGGGGGGGCGAAGCGGGACGTGATGCTGACGCTCACACCGCAGGCGAAAACCGGCGACTATGTGATTGTGCATGCCGGGTACGCGCTGGAAGTGCTCGATGAAGCTGAGGCGCTGCGCACACTGGAACTGTTCCGGGAACTCGGGGAGGCGGGCGAGTGAGCGCGCTGTCCGGTTACCGCGACGCGGAAAATGTACGGCGTATTGCCGCGCAGATTGCGCAGGTGGAGCTTCCGCGCCCCGTGCGGTTTATGGAGGTGTGCGGCGGACATACGGCGGCGATCTACCGCTTTGCGCTGCATGATCTGCTGCCGGATGCCGTACGCTTAGTCTCCGGGCCGGGCTGTCCGGTGTGCGTGACGGCCAATGATTTCGTGGACCGCGCCGTGGCGCTGGCACAATTGCCCGACGTCACGATTGCGACATTCGGAGATTTGATTCGCGTGCCGGGCTCATCGCGCAGCCTCGCGGAGGCGCGGGCGCGCGGCGCGGATGTGCGGGTGTTTTATTCATCGGCGGATGCTCTGGAGTTTGCGAAGACGCATCCCGAACGCCGGGTGATTTTTCTGGCGATTGGCTTCGAGACCACGGCCTGCACCCTCGCGGCGACGCTGGCGGCGGCTGTGCAGAGCGGCACACGGAATTTTTCGATGCTGTGCGCACTGAAGACGATGCCCGAGGCGCTGCGCACCCTGTTCTCCGCGCCGGGAGTACAGATCGACGGTCTGATTCTGCCGGGGCACGTGACGACGGTGACGGGTATGGCGGAGTTTGATTTTGTGCCGCGCGAGTTTCGGATTCCCTGCGCCGTGTCGGGCTTCGAGCCGGTGGATTTGATGGAAACTATTTTGATGCTCTGCCGGCAGATCGAGCAGAAGCGCGCTGCCGTGGAAAACCAGTACACTCGCGTGGTCCGGCAGGACGGCAATCCCCACGCACAGGCGCTGATTGCGAAGATGTTTGAGCCGTGCGATATGCCGTGGCGGGGCTTCGGTGATATTCCACAGAGCGGGCTGGCGATTCGCAAGGAGTTTGCGGCGTGGGATGCGGCGGCCATTCCGGTGGAGGTGGAACCCGCGCGCGAGCATCCGGGCTGCCGCTGCGGGGAAGTGCTGCGCGGAATGATTCGACCCAAGGACTGTGCATTGTTCGGCAAAGCCTGCACTCCGGAGCAGCCGCGCGGCGCGTGCATGGTCTCTTCGGAAGGCGCGTGTGCGGCGGTGTACCATTTTGCGGCGGAGGAGCGGTGAGCGATTCGGTAGTGACGTTGAATCATGGCGCGGGCGGCGAGACGATGCGCGGCTTCATCAAGCAACTCTTCATCGAGTCCTTTGCCAATCCCCTGCTGGATACTCTGGCGGACGCGGCGCTCTTGAATCTGCCGGGGACGCGGCTGGCGTTTACGACGGATTCTTATGTCATCAAGCCCGTCGAATTTCCCGGAGGGAATATCGGCAAGCTGGCCGTGTGCGGGACGGTGAATGATCTGGCGGTGATGGGAGCGAAGCCGCTGTACCTTTCGGCGGGATTCATTCTTGAGGAAGGGCTGGATTATTCCCGGTTGGAGAGAATTGTGCGGGCGATGGCAAAGACGGCGCGCGAGGCGGGCGTGGAGATTGTCACGGGAGACACCAAGGTGGTGCCGCGCGGGGAATGCGACGGGATCTTTATCAATACGGCGGGAATCGGGGTTGTGCCGCAGGGCAACGGTCTCTCGCCGCTACTGGTTGCGCCGGGAGATGCGATCATCGTATCGGGGACGATGGGCGATCACGGGCTGGCGGTGCTGAGTGCGCGCGAAGGATTATCTTTTCAGACGCAGATTGAAAGCGATTGCGCGCCGCTGGGAGATTTGATCGGCGGAGTGCTGAAAATTTCACCGGGTGTGAAGTGGATGCGGGATCCGACGCGCGGCGGACTGGCGGCGGTGCTGACCGAGCTTTCCGAAGGGCAGCCGTTTGGCGTGCTGATTCAGGAAGCCGCGGTTCCGGTGCGGGAAGACGTGAAGGCAGTGTGCGAATTGCTGGGCTTCGATCCGCTGCATCTGGCCAATGAAGGCAAGGTAGTGATGGTGGTGGAAGAATCCGCCGCCGGAGGAGTTCTCGAGATTTTGAAAACCCATCCGCTGGGCAAGAACGCGGCGCTGATCGGGCAGGTGACGGAAGGTCCGGCCGGTGTGGTGCGGGTGCAGACGGAAGTGGGCGGTGTGCGGCGGTTGCAGCGCCCGGCAGGGGAATTGCTGCCGAGAATCTGCTGAGTAGAAGCGAAAAGCGAAAAACTAAGAAAGAGAGATCCTGCATCCCGAAGACGGCCTGCGGGATGACAGACATCGTCTATGCACGAACTGTATATCGCACAATCTATTTTGAAATCAGTGCAGAAGTCGCTGCCGGAGGACGTGCGGGCGGAAGATGTGACGCAGGTGCGGGTGGAGTGCGGGCAGCTCGATGCGGTGGTGCCGGACTCTTTGATATTTTTGTTTGACGCGATCAAGGCCGAGAGCAACATGCCGCAGGCGGAATTGCTGGTCGAGCAGATTGCGGTGGCGTGCGTCTGCAAGGACTGCTCGCGTGAGTTTGAAATGGAATTGCCCGTGTTTATCTGCCCGGACTGTCAGAGCGGCAATGTGGAGCTGCTGCGGGGAAGGGGTATTCGATTGACCGGGATAACGGTGAATGAACCTGAGGACGAGAACCATGGACATACCGGTCATCCGTGACGTACTGGAAGAATCGAACGCCCTGGCCAAGGAAAACCGCGCGCGGTTCGATGAGCACAAACTGTATGTGGTGAACATTATGAGCAGCCCCGGCTCGGGCAAAACCACGCTGCTCTCCAAGACCATTCCCCTGCTGCAGCAGCGGGGTCTGCGCTGCGCGGTCATCGAAGGCGATATCACCTCGACCATCGACAGCGAGCGGTTGCAGCCGTTGGGGATTCCGGTGGTGCAGGCGAACACCGAGCCGTTCGGCGGCGACTGTCACGTGGGCGCGCATCTGGTGCAGGCGGCGCTGAAGTATCTGGATCTGTCCGCGCTGGATATTCTGTTTATCGAGAACATCGGCAACCTGGTCTGTCCGGCGGAATTCTACCTCGGCGAGAACCGCAAGGTGGTGGTGCTGTCGACGACCGAAGGCGAAGACAAGCCGCTGAAGTACCCGCTGATGTTCCGCGAATGCAGTGTCTGTTTGATCAGCAAGATGGATCTGGCGCCGCATCTGGACATCGATGTTGCCCAGATCACGAGCAACATCCGCAAGACCAACGCGCAGATCACCGTGCTGCCGGTGTCTTCCAAGACGGGGGAAGGGCTGGACGCATGGGTAGAATGGCTCGTTAAGAAAAGTTGACGAGTGAAATCGAAAAGCTGTGAAGAGCGTGCGAAGGCACGCTCTTTTGTTAGGGTAGAGCGGGAGCTAAGTCTCAACTGGCTCCCGTGTTTGCTCCCGCTGTAAGTTAGTCTGGACAAATCAGGGAGCATTATTCTGCATTATTTGTAGACCTCCTTAGTCATCTTCTTGAATCTGTTTTATCGCACCTATTGAGCGCAAAAAACGGATAAATTTCAATTAACGAGACAACGTC